>JBOFJM010000452.1:0-5517 GCA_051656825.1 Kluyvera sp. | reverse complement strand
ACATAATGATTCCAGTTCGATAGTAATGGCTGGTGGAACAATAACGTGGTTGTTTCAATAGTGATAACGCTCACGAAAAAAATTTTCTGAAAGTATTTGAGTTTTGGAAAGGTTGTGACGCTTTACATCAACATCGAAGAATCTTCGACAAACAAAAATTCAAACACCCTTTTATTCAGACTGTGGATTAGACCTTTCCGGCCATTTTATTGCAAGTGGTAGAGAGTTATTAATCCATTATTTTTCCGCCTGCCTGCAGATTAATAACTTAACTAAGTGTATGATTTATATGAATTAATGTTTTAATATCCATTAAAAATGAGACAATTATTGCCCGCTGGGTATACTAGGCAACATATTTTCAGGGAAGCGAAACTTCCTGTGACAATATCGTAGCTTTTAATTTTTATTAACATTATAAAAACACCTTTAATCCTCCATGTAGAAGGTGCTTTTTATCGGGTGTCTAATAAAGACGTAACACATTTTCCTTTTAGTCATTTTTTTACTGGTACTCCAAAATGAACATTATCATTGAACGTGAAGACCGTAATGGCGATGGCTTTGTAGCTGTTTCCCCTGCCAGCGTGGGCGTGATTTCATTGGCCCGCCGCGTTGCTAAATATAATGTTTCAGTATTGGTTACTGGTGAAACTGGAACCGGTAAGGGATGTGTCGCCAAATATATTCACGAACATGCCTGTGGCAGCGATGCTCCTTATGTAGGGGTGAACTGTGCGGCTATTCCAGAAAGTATGCTGGAAGCGGTTTTATTTGGTTACGAGAAAGGCGCATTTACCGGCGCAGTAGCAAGCGTGGCAGGTAAATTTGAGCAGGCAAATGGCGGAACGCTGTTACTCGATGAAATTGGCGATATGCCTTTATCATTGCAGGCGAAATTATTACGCGTATTACAAGAACAAGAAGTTGAACGTCTGGGAAGCCATAAACGTATTCCTCTGGATATTCGACTGATCGCTTCTACTAATAAAGATTTGCAGCAAGAAATTGCGGAAGGACGTTTCCGTCAGGATCTGTTCTACCGTATTTCCGTGGTGCCGATTCACATCACGCCGCTGCGTGAGCGTAAGCAAGATATTTTGCCGTTGGTACAGCGTTTCATCGCTAAATACCGCTCATTCCATAAAGGTGATGTTCGCCTGAGCGATGATGCCCGCACCGCGCTGCTTGGCTATGACTGGCCGGGCAACGTGCGTGAGCTGGAGAACGTTATCCAGCGGGGCATGATCCTCGGAAACGGTGACGAAATTAAAGCCGCTGACTTTGGCCTGGTGGCCCGCGTGCCGCTGCCAGAAAGCCCAGCCGTTGGCATGATGCCAGCCTACCGCGAACAAGATGCGGGCAACCTGGCGATTCGCGACGTGAAGCTGCATGGTCGCCTGGCGGAATACCAGTACATCATCGACCTGTTAAAACGCCATAAAGGCAACAAATCTAAGACGGCGGAATTTTTAGGGATTACGCCGCGAGCACTGCGTTACCGCCTTGCGTCAATGCGCGACGAAGGCATTGATATTGAATGTTATTCCTGAGGCCAGGAAGGAAGAATTGATGGACAAAATAACTGCCGCAGGTATGAACACCGCGCAACAGGCGATGCTCAATCGTATGCAGCAGACGGCCTCGTTGGCCTCTGCCGGTTCGGTTAACGCTTCACAGACTATCGCGCCAGCAAACAGCGCATTTAATGAAACGGGTTCAGTCTCTTTCTCCCGCGTGCTTAACAACGCTATCGACAATGTTGATGCGTTGCAGCATAGCGCCGGTGCAAAGCAGACCGCCATTGAGATGGGTCAGAGCGACGATTTAGCCGGCGCAATGATTGAGAGCCAGAAAGCCAGCGTGGCCTTTTCGGCCATGATGCAGGTGCGCAATAAGCTTAACAGCGCGCTGGACGAAGTGATGAATATTTCGCTGTAAGGTCTGTACCGTGTTAAACAAAATCAAAGATCGTCTCCCTGCTCTCTCGTTACCCGCCGGCGTCAATAATCCCAAAATACTGGCGATTGTGGGCGGCGGCATACTCGCACTCGCTATCGTAGCCTCGTTGTGGAACCGCAACCAAGGCTACGTTGCGCTATATGGCGCACAGGAACAAGTCCCCGTCGGCCAGGTAGTTGAAGTGCTGGGCGCAGAAAATATCGCCTACCGCATCAACCCGGACAACGGTCAGGTGCTGGTTAATGAAGACAAACTGTCGCGGGCGCGTATGGCGCTGGCGGCAAAAGGCATCAGCGCTGCTACGCCAGACGGCTACGAGCTGATGGATAAAGAAGAGATGCTGGGCAGCAGCCAGTTCATCCAGAACGTGCGCTACAAGCGCAGCCTGGAAGGTGAGCTGGCGAAAAGCATTATGGCGTTAGACCCGGTCGAAAGCGCGCGCGTTCACCTGGGGCTGAGCGAGTCCAGCTCTTTCGTCCTGACCAACAAACCGAACAGCAGTGCGTCGGTGGTAGTGCAACTGCGCTACGGCAAACAGCTTGATGAACAGCAAGTGGCGTCTATCGTGCAGTTGGTTTCCGGTTCTATCCCGGGAATGACCGCGAACAGCGTTCGCGTGGTCGATCAGGCGGGCAACTTGCTCTCTGATGGCATCGCTGGGGCGGACGGCAGCATGTCGGGTAAACGTCTGGGCGATGACGCGATGCAGCGCATCCGCGAAGACACCAACAAAAACATCTCCACGCTGCTGACCTCTCTGGTCGGCGCCGGTAACTATCGCATTAGCGTTGCGCCTACCGTGGATTTAAGCCGCGTTGAAGAGACGCAGGAGCGGCTGGGTAAAGATCCGTTGGTCAGCGATGAACAGCTCAGCCAGGAAAATACCACCAATGAAATGGCGTTTGGTATTCCTGGCTCACTGAGCAACCGACCGGTAAATCAGAACCCACAGGGTGCGGCAGCGCAAGCCGCCGGAACCCCTGCGGCGGCGAATGCACCAGCCACTGCTGCGAATAACAACACCAGCGACCCACGCGCGCTTACCACGCGTAGCCAGTCGCAGCGTAAATACGCCTTTGACCGCGACATCCGCCATATCCGCCATCCGGGCTACAAACTGGAGAAGCTGAACGTGGCGGTGGCACTGAACCAGAGCGCCCCGGCGCTGGAGAAAATCACCCCAGAACAACTGGCGTCGATTACCCGTCTGGTGGAAAGTGCCGCCGGTATTGATAAGCAGCGCGGTGATGCGCTGACGCTGGACGTGCTGGCCTTTAGCGTACCGACAACGAATGACGGCATTCTGCCGCAACAATGGTGGAAAGACCCGGACATGCAGTACTGGGGACAGAACGGCGGCATTGGCCTGCTGGCACTGTTGACGCTGCTGTTTGGTGTGCGCCCGCTGGCTCAACGCTTTGGCCGTCGTGAACGTGTGGTGAATGAGGCTGAGCCGGAAGAACAAGATCTGCTGACCGCTGAAACGACCGAGAAGGAAGATACGCTGTCTGCGCTGCCGAACATCGGCTTTAACACTAATGATGACATGCTGCCGCCGCAGAGTTCCGGTCTGGAAACGAAAGTGGAGTACCTCCAGGTTCTGGCCCAGAACGAGACTGAGCGCGTAGCGGAAGTTCTGAAACAATGGATTAACAGCAATGACCGAAGCAACCGCAAGCAGGACTAATAATTCTGACAGCCGTACCCGCCTGGAGCAGGCGGCCATTCTGCTGCTGAGCGTGGGCGATGAAGCTGCCGCGCAGGTGATGCAGAAGCTCAACCGTGAAGAGGTGGTGCTGCTGAGTGAAACGATGGCGCGTTTGCATGATGTAAAAGTCAACCAGGCGCGTCAGGCGATGAATAACTTCTTCTCCGACTACAGAGAGCAGAGTGGAATTAACGGCGCATCGCGCTCTTATCTGCGCAGCATCCTGGAAAAAGCGCTGGGCGGCGAAATCGCGCGTAGCGTTATCAACGGCATTTATGGCGATGAAATTCGCTATCGCATGGCGCGCCTGCAATGGGTGGATACCCCGCAACTGGCGGCGCTGATTGACCAGGAACACTTGCAGCTACAGGCGGTGTTCCTCGCGTTCCTGCCGCCGGACATCGCCGCCAGCGTGCTGAGCGTGCTGCCGGGTGAACGCCAGGATGAAATTATCTACCGCATTGCGCGTCTGGATGATATCAACCGCGACGTGATCGACGAGCTGGACCGACTGATTGACCGTGGTATCGCGGTGCTGTCTGAGCACGGTTCCAAAGTGGTGGGGATTAAACACGCCGCCAACATCGTCAACCGTATTCCGAGCAACCAGCAGGAATTGCTGGATCAGCTTCGCGAACGCGATGAAGGCGTGGTCGATGAGTTGCAGGACGAAATGTACGAATTCTTCATCCTCAGCCGTCAGTCGCAGGTCACCTTGCTGCGCCTTATGGACGAGATCCCTATCGACGAATGGGCGATTGCACTGAAAGGCACTGAACCGGTACTGCGTCAGGCTATTTTCGACGTCATGCCGAAGCGCCAGGTGACGCTGCTGCAAAGCACCACTACGCGCCTGGGGCCGCTGCCGGTGAGCCGTATCGAACAGGTACGTAAAGAGATCATGCAGACGTTGCGCCAGTTGGTAGACGAAGGCGAGATTCAGGTGCAGCTGTTCGCTGAGCAGACGGTGGAATAAGTATGTTTAAGAAACGGAGTATACCGCTGGAGTCGTTGACCTCCCGCCGACAGGGCGTCGTAAAACCGCGGCTGCATAAATTTCCTCCGTTACGTAAACGCTGGGCGACTCCCCATTCTCCGGCTGAAGATGACGCGATTGCCGCGCCAGATCCGGCGGAGTATCAGCAACAGCTACAAGAAGGTTTCCGCGAGGGCGTAAACCAGGGCTTTGCGCAGGGGATGGAAGAAGGCAAAGAAGAGGGCTACCAGGAAGGGGCGCGCCTCGGCTTTGATGAAGGGATGCGTAAAGGGCTACAGGAAGGTAAACAGCAGGCTCGCCAGCAGTTTCTCGACGCGGCGGCGCCGTTTGAGAAAGTGACTGCCGATGTGCAACGTTTCCTGGAAAGCTACGAACAGCGCCGCCGCGAAGAGCTGATGCAACTGGTGGAGAAAGTGACTCGCCAGGTGATCCGCTGTGAGTTGGCGCTGCATCCTACGCAGTTGCTGGCCCTGGTGGAAGAAGCGCTGACCAGCTTGCCGCAGCCGCCGGAGCAGATTCGCGTATTGCTGAACAGCGAAGAGTTCCGTCGCATCAGCGAAGCCGAGCCGGAAAAAGCCCGCGAATGGGGGCTTGCCGCCGACCCTGCGCTGGAGCTGGGCGAATGCCGCGTGGTGACCGACACCACCGAAATGGACGTTGGCTGTCAGCATCGCCTCGACCAGTGCGTGGCGGTACTGAAAGACAACCTGCTGGCGGAAAACGCGCATGAGCAACCTTGATTTCGAACAGGCACTGCGCTCCATCGAACAGATTGACCTGGCGCGCGTCGCCGGGCGTCTGGTGCGCGTCAATGGCATTTTGCTGGAGTGCGTGGGCTGCCGCCTGGCGG
>JBOFJM010000451.1:0-10254 GCA_051656825.1 Kluyvera sp. | reverse complement strand
CTCTGGTCGATCGCGGAGACGATCGCACCGGCGGCCGACCCGCGGGAGGTGGTCGCCGACATCGTCGATCTCAATCAGCTGCGGTCCGCCGATGTCGCCGCGGGGGAGCAGCTCGCCATCCCTATCCAGCGCCGTGGTGGGTTCATCGGCAATCAACAGTTTTGGCCGACAGGCGATCGCCATCGCAATCATCACGCGCTGGCTCATGCCACCGGAGAGTTGATGCGGATAAACGTCCAGACGCGAAGCCGGATCGGGAATACCGACCAGGTTCAGCAGGTCAATCGCCCGTTGACGGCGCGTGCTCTTGTTGCCGCCCTGATGCACTTTAATCGCTTCCATAATCTGGAAACCCACGGTGTAACACGGGTTGAGGCTGGTCATCGGATCCTGGAAGATCATCGCCACCTCAGCGCCGACCAAATTACGCCGCTCCTTTTCCGAGATCCACTGGAGATCCTGACCGTTAAATTGCAGGCTTTCTGCCATCACGCGGCCTGGATAGTCAATCAGCCCCATAATCGCCAGCGAGCTGACCGATTTACCGGAGCCGGACTCACCGACAATACCGACCACTTCACCCTGATTGACGCTGTAGCTAACGCGGTCTACGGCTTTAAACGGTGTGCCTTCGTCGCCGAAATGCACCGATAATTTATCTACATTTAATAACGCCATCTCGAACCTCTTACTGCTTCAGTTTGGGATCGAGCGCATCACGCAAACCGTCACCCATCAGGTTAAATGCCAGCACCGTCAGCAGGATCGCAAGCCCAGGGAAGGTCACGACCCACCAGGCACTTTGCGCGAATTGCAGAACGTCAGAGAGCATGGTGCCCCATTCCGGCGTAGGCGGTTGCGCGCCCATCCCCAGAAAACCCAGAGCAGCCATATCGAGAATGGCGTTAGAGAAGCCGAGCGACGCCTGAACAATCAGCGGCGCAAGGCAGTTCGGGAAGATATTGACGAACATCTGGCGCATCGCCCCGGCCCCCGCCACGCGGGAAGCGGTAACGTAGTCGCGGTTCACTTCCACCAGCACGGCGGCGCGCGTTAAGCGCACATAGTGTGGCAATGCCACGAACGTCAGCGCCAGCGCGGCGTTGCCAATCGACGGGCCAAATATCGCTACTAGCACCAGCGCCAACAGCAGGCTCGGCAGCGCCAGCATGATATCCACCACACGCATGATGATGTTATCCACCAGGCCACCAAAGTAACCGGCGACCAGCCCAAGAATAATCCCGAGGACAAGCGACAACACCACGACCAGGCAGCCCACCAGCAGCGACAGGCGCGCGCCGTACATCAGGCGCGACATCACGTCACGGCCAACGTCGTCAGTGCCCAACAGATGCGCCCAACTGCCGCCATCCTGCCAAACCGGCGGGGCAAGCAGCGAGTCACGGAACTGATCCGCCGGGTTATAGGGCGCAATCCAGTTGGCGAAAATAGCAATAAACAGCACGATGACCACATACGCCAGGCCAACTACTGCCCCTTTATTACGCTTAAAGTAGTGCCAGAATTCCTGTAATGGGGTCATCGGCACCGGTGCGGACACCGTTTTATTTTCAGTAACTTGTGACATGACGGCCCCTTACTTCTTATGACGAATGCGCGGGTTAACCACGCCATACAGCAGGTCAACCAGCAGGTTGACGAGAATAATCATCGTCGCCACCAGCAGTACGCCACCCTGAACCACCGGATAATCACGGCGCTGCAAGGCATCAATCAGCCAGCGCCCCAAACCAGGCCAGGAGAAAATGGTTTCCGTCAGAATCGCCCCCGCCAGCAGTGTACCGACCTGTAGGCCAATCACGGTCACGACCGGCAGCATGGCGTTACGTAACGCATGTACGATAATGACGCGCATACGGGTCAGCCCTTTGGCGCGCGCGGTACGGATGTAATCCTCGCCCAGCACTTCCAGCATGGAGGAGCGGGTCATACGCACAATCACCGCCAGCGGGATGGTTCCGAGCACGATGGCGGGCAGAATCATATGCGCCAGCGCATCGATAAAGTTGCCCTCCTCGCCCCAAATGGCAGTGTCAATCAGCATGAAACCGGTTAGCGGGTTGGAGTCATCGAGGAATACCATGTCACTGACGCGCCCGGAGACAGGCGTCAGGTTCCATTGCACCGACACCAGCATGATAAGCATCATGCCCCACCAGAAAATCGGCATCGAGTAGCCCGTCAGCGCCAGGCCTACCGCAGTATGGTCGAAAATAGAACCACGTTTAACCGCTGCCAGCACGCCTACCGGGATCCCAACGGCGATGGCAAAAATCATCGCGCAGATCCCCAGTTCTAGCGTCGCTTTGAAGCGCGGCACAAACTCATCCCACACCGGGAGACGGCTCTTTAATGAAATCCCTAAGTCGCCGTGTAATACGCCCCAAATATAGTGGAGGTACTGTTGCCACATCGGCTTATCAAGGCCGAGTTCAGCTAACAGCTGGGCGTGACGCTCAGGGGAAATACCACGCTCGCCGGCCATAATCATCACCGGATCGCCGGGAATCATATGCACAAAGGCAAACGTGAGGAGGGTGATACCGATAAACGTTGGGATCACCAGACCCAACCGTTTGAGGATGAACTGCAACATAACCCTGATTCTCTCTAATGACGGCCCGCCTGGTCACAGGACGTCTGTATTGCTCACAACCCGCTCGAACACCGTCGCAGGTAAAGTATTACGCCGGGTAGCGCGGTGCTTATCCGGCCCACCATCGTGGGCCAGAACAGGCACAGCGCCGCCAGGCATGGGGCGCGCAAGCACCCCATTGGGTTTTAATTATTCGACGGAGACGTTATCGAAGTGGTGTTTGCCTAATGGGTCAACCACATAGCCTTTGACTTCTTTACGCACCGGCTCGTAAACCGTGGAGTGAGCGATGATCAGCGCCGGAGCCTGGTCATGCATCACTACCTGAGCCTGTTTGTACAGTTCGATACGTTTGTTGTGATCGTCGGTCGCACGCGCCGGTTGAATCAAATCTTCAAACGGCTTGTAGCACCAGCGAGAGTAGTTAGAGCCATCTTTTGCCGCCGCACAGCTAAACAGCGTGGCGAAGAAGTTATCTGGATCCCCATTGTCACCGGTCCAGCCCATCATCACCGCCTGGTGCTCGCCCGCTTTCGCGCGCTTCAGGTATTCACCCCACTCATAGGTCACGATTTTGGCCTGGACGCCGACTTTCGCCCAGTCAGCCTGAATCATCTCAGCCATACGGCGAGCATTCGGGTTGTACGGACGCTGTACCGGCATCGCCCACAGCTCCACGGTAAAGCCTTTATCCTGGCCCGCTTCTTTCAGCAGCGCTTTGGCTTTTTCTGGGTCGTAGCTGTAGTCTTTGATGTCGTCGTTATAGCCCCACATAGTTGGTGGAATCAGGTTTTTCGCCGCAACGCCTGCCCCCTGATAAACCGCTTTGATGATCGCTTCTTTGTTAACCGCGTAGGTCAGCGCCTGACGCACTTTGACATCATCAAACGGTTTTTTCTCGGTGTTGAAGGACAGGTAGCCCACGTTCAGACCGGCCTGTTCCATCAGGTTGATGCTCTTGTCTTCTTTCATGCGCGCGATGTCTGCCGGATTCGGGTACGGCATCACCTGGCATTCATTTTTCTGCAATTTAGCGTAACGCACGGAAGCGTCAGGCGTAATGGAGAAGACCAGACGATCAATCTGCGGTTTAGTGCCCCAATAGCCAGGGAACGCTTTGTACAGAATGCGGGAGTCTTTCTGGTATTGCTGCAACTGGAACGGCCCAGTACCGATTGGGTTCAGATCCACTTTTTCCGGCGTACCGGCTTTCAGCATGTTGTCAGCATATTCTTTTGACAGAATAGAGGCGAAGTCCATCGCCAGATCGGCGAGGAATGGAGCTTCCGGGCGAGTCAGCACGAACTGGACGGTATTATCGTCCACTTTTTTCACTTCGCTGATAAGGTCTTGCAGGCCCATGCCTTCAAAGTATTCATAGCTGCCGCCAGAGACTTTGTGGTACGGGTTTTGCGCATTTTTCTGGCGGTCGAAGGAGAAGACGATATCGTCGGCGTTCATATCACGCGTCGGTTTAAAGTCTTTGTTATCCTGCCACTTCACGCCTTTACGCAGATGGAAAGTGTAGGTTTTACCGTCTGGGCTGACATCCCACTTTTCCGCCAGACCCGGAATCACTTCCGTCGTGCCGGTTTTGAATTCAACCAGACGGTTATAAATAGGTACGGAGCTGGCATCGTATGTCGTACCAGACGTAAAGAGCTGTGGGTTAAAGCCTTCCGGCGAGCCTTCTGAACAGTAAACCAGGGTTTTAGCCTGTACGCTGGCAGCGACGGTCATAGCGACCAGGCTCAGACCCAGCTTCAGCATCCCTGACTTCTTCAAGGAAATACTCATTATTCTGCTCCATTGTGAGATGTGTTGTTTTTACCCTTTGCAGTGGGTGACATCGCCATGCCTTTATTTATTTTTTACCCGGCTTGGTCGATGTGTATGTAGAGGCGGGAATTCCATTCACTGATACGATTGAGTTGCAGCGCGGATTGTCCATGAAATGCCCCTCATGCCGTACAATCTGTCAATAGAATGTGAAAACGTCAATACAGTTATCCGGGATTTGTATTGAAGGTGAGAATAGATGGGCAAAGATTAAAAAAACTCCAGAGCCCTATTTTCAGCAGAGAAATTTATGCTATGGCCACAGAGGCAGAGTTTTGCACTTCATATTTTGCGCCAGTCAGTGATTAACATTTGGTCATAATATGAAAAATTTATTTCGATTCGCTGATTATGTGAGCGATTAATGCCGCGAACGTTAAAACGCACAGGCGAAAATGCTGAGCTTATCTATAAGCAACGTGGAAAAAGACTCGGTTATGCATATAAAAATACAATGGAATATGTCACAAAATTGTAAATGCGCAGGCCGTCATGCGGCGCGACCTGCGCAGTTAAATCAACTTTTCACGCGCGCCTGAGCGCGCTTCTCGCTCCAGTTAAACAACGAGTTCACCATGATAGCCGTCAGGGTTCCTGCCGCCATCCCGTTACCGAAAATCATCTGTACTCCCGACGGGAAGTTTTGATACAGACCCGGCACTAAAATAGGCAGCATCCCCATCGCTAACCCCATCGCCAGCGCATAGGTTTTCCCCGGCGTGTGCAGCGACTCGCGGGAAATCATATCGATACCGATAACCCCGATAATGCTGAAAACAATCACCGCCGTACCGCAAACCACCGGCCCCGGTAGACAGGTTGCCAGGCGCACCAGCGGGGCGAACAGCGCTATCAGAATTAACAGCAAACCTGCGGCCGCCGTGACGTAGCGAGACTTCACATTAGTGGTGCGCACCACGCCGATATTCTCGCCGGAGGTAATAATCAGCGAAGTACCAAAAATCCCGCCGAGCAGCGACATAATGGCGTCACCACGAATAGTACGCGGAATCGCCTCCTGAACATTCTCCTTCGAATCGACGATTTCCGCTGTAGCAATCGTTTGCCCAGTTGCTTCAGCCATAGAAATCACCGCGTAAATAAGTAACGGCAACGAGGCGGAAAGGTCGAAGATGGGCAAACCAAACGGGAACAACTGCGGCACGCTGAATAACGGCCCGTGGCTGATACCGCTAAAGTCCGTACTGCCCAGCGCCACGCCCAGGAGTGTCCCGGCTAACAGGCCGAACATCACCGCCAACTGGCGCAGAATGCCGCTAAACGCCAGCGCGAAGATAAGCGTTATCAGGATGGTTCCCAACGACAAAATAATGCTGGTGGGATGGGCAAAATCCGTGCTGCCTGGCTGGCCGATAATCAACCCGCCGTACAGGCGAATCAGGTTAATCGACACCATCAACAGCATAATGCCGATGATAAATGGCGGGAAATGGTGCAGGCAGCGGCGGAAAATTGGCAGCGCAACAAAGTAAAACAGCGACGTTAAGATAACCGCGCCAATCGCCGTCTGGATGTTGGTCTGTAAGGCGATGGCGACAAAAATCGCAATCGGCGCGCCGCCCGGAACCATAATAAACGGCAGACGAGCACCGACTCCCTTGACGCCGAGGCTTTGCAGAATCGCCCCCAGCCCACACATCAAAAAGGTGGCGCTTAATACTGAAGCGGTAACGGTGTCGGTAAAATGGAGGGCTTTAGCCACAAGGAAGACGGAAGTGATGGGGGTCGCGGCGACGACCAGAACATGCTGGAACGCCAATAAGAATGTGGTTTGCCACGGTAATGCGTCGTTATCCGGCACGACAGAGCCAGGTTGCGGCATGATTGCCTCCCATAAAACATCAAAAAATAACCGCCAGCACTCAGGCTGGCGGCATGGATTATTTCAGCCAGGCAATCTCATCGGCGGCATAGCGATGCGCGCGGAAGGCGCTGTTCTGCTTGCCAGGGATAATGCCCTTGCTGAGATGTTCAGGGTATTCATTGAAGAACGGAATGATGTACTCCCACACCGTCTCACCCTGCGGCGTGACTTCAAACAGGCGGCCAAAGGCCGATTCACAGATGAAGGTGTTGCCGTTTGCCAGACGCTGTGCGCTACCCATATACGGCGAGAAGAAAGCCGGTGGGAAAATATCGCGATATTGCCAGGTAATGGCTTTGCTCTGCGGGTCAAATTCCAGCACGGTAGAGTGCGGAGAGGTCACGCCAGGGCGCAGGTTGCCGTTATCAAATACCAGAATCGAGCCGTTTTCCATTTCAACCGGAGTGTGCTGCTGCGCCACGATATCTGGCCCCGCGTGCCACACTACTTTGCCGCTGTCTTTGGCGACAGCAATCACGCCGGAGGTCGTGCGCAGGCTCATCAGTACCAGGCCATCGCGGGTCACTGACAGGCCGTTGATCATCGGCCAATGGCGACGGTCGAAGATATCATGCAGCGGGAAATCTTCTGGCTTCAGGTGTTCCCAGGCACGCCATTCCCACACCACTTCACCGTCGCGGTTCACTTCTTTCACCACGTCACTCTGGATAATGCCATCTGGCGCATCACGACGCGGGTCACCGCCGGTTACGCGGGCAGCAATATCAGCAGGGAGCGGCGCGGCAGCGGTGTACAGTAAGTTGCCGTTCGCCAGCCACTGCGCGTCATGGTGGTGGAAAATGTCTTCGTAGTGCCAAACGATTTCGTTATCGGGCGTGACTTCGTAGAAATCACCGCCGTGCCAGAGATCCCACGCAGGATAGAGGTTGGCAGACGTTGGATGGCTGCCGTTATATCCCAGATTGCCATTTGGCAGCAGTACCGCATCGCGCCCTGCGCGAACCGGTAATTGCCACTGATGCGCCACTTCGCCCTGTTCATCAACCAGATAAACTCGCCCTTCCGCCGTTTGCGGAGCAAAGAGCGTATAGCCGCCAAAACTTTTTTCTTTATCAATAAATGTTAGCCCGGTTGGGCGGCGTCCAAGTGTAAAAGTCGAATCCTGAGTAAAGTGTGCCACGTAGCCTCCTGAGGAAGAAATTTGCCTAAAAATACCCCATTAAAACGTTTTAATGAAGAAAAATTTCTTATAATCGACGAACCTTGCGCGCGGCAGCTCACGCGGTGTGAAGGTGAAATGTGGTAAAAAGTCATCGCAAAACAAATATGTTACCCTGTGAATAAAGACCCCGAGGCCGAGACGCAGATGCCTGCTCAAGATAAAAAACGCGCGAAATTAATTGATGTAGCCCGCCATGCTGGCGTGTCGCCGGGGACGGTATCCAATGCGTTGCACAACACCCGTTTTGTCGAGCCGGAAACACGGCGGCGGATTGAAGAAGCGATTAAGGCACTGAACTACACGCCTAATATTCGCGCTCGCCAATTACGTACCGGCAAGACCAATACCATTGCGCTGCTTTCTTCTTTACCCCAGACCATTGCGTCTGGTGCCTCCCGGCTGGGCTTTATGATGGAGGTCGCGCTGACCTCCGCCACGATGGCGCTGGATAAACAACATGCGTTGATTCTGGTTCCTCCGGGCGCAAACCCGTTGGATGCAGTCAGTTTTGATGCCGCTATTTTGATTGAACCGGCGGCAGACGACCCGCAGCTTAAGGCGCTGGCACAGGCCGGGATCCCGTGCGTGACCATTGGTCGCACGCCGGACAGCGATACGCCTGCCCCGTGGGTTGAGTTGCATTCGGCGGCGACGGCCCAGCGTCTGTTGGCACATTTAGCCGACTCAGGCACTCGACAATGCGCGCTGTTTGTGGGCAATACGCGACGCACATCTACGTTGGAAACGGAAGCGACCTACCGCGAGTGGTGTCAGGGTAAGCAAGAGCCGGTGATTTACTATCTCAATGAGCATGAGGGTGAAAGCGCTGGCTATCAGGCGGCGCGTCAGTTGCGGCAGGAGCATCCCGATGTCGATGGTGCGCTGGTGTTGATAGATACCTTTGCCAGCGGTGCGGTGCGGGCTTTTCAGGAGATGGCGGTGGCCATCCCGCAGCAGATGCGGCTCGCCACGCGTTACGATGGTATCCGGGCGCGGGAGTCGTTGCCGCCGTTAACCGCAGTGAATATGCATCTTGATGAGGTTGCACGGCAGGCTATCACGCTGTTATTTGACGTGCTGGCAGGCAACACTGTGAGCCATAGCGAAGGGGTAATGCCGGAGTTAGTCGTGCGTGCATCAACTCGCCAGTGACGGCAATCGCCTGATGGCGCTGCTTTGTAGGCCGGATAAGGCGTTTACGCCGCCATCCGGCAATTCGCACCATTCTGCCTGATGACGCTGCGCTTACCAGGCCTACAAACGCAAAAAAGCCTGCTTGAAGCAGGCTTTTTGAATCTGGTCGGTGATAGAGGATTCGAACCTCCGACCCCTTCGTCCCGAACGAAGTGCGCTACCAGGCTGCGCCAATCACCGGATGCGACGGATCTTACTGCTGCGATTTCCGGTCGTCAATCCCTTACTTTATGAAAGCCTTTTGTTCGGTGAGATGCCCATTATCGCGCCGTGTTGCTGGCTTCGGGAACGTGACACCAGTTGTTGCGCTGGTTAATTCCACCGTCCGGCGAGGTGTATCCGAGGCAGCCCATAATGGTGTCGTAAAGCTCGACATGACGCTTCGGTTGCTTCATAGCAGCCTGCTGTTGCAGCCAGGCGAATGACTTCGCGTGGTCTGGGTTTTGCAGATATTTATCCGACATCCACACCAGCATTGGCACGCGGAACTGCTCCGGTGGCGCCATCTTGCGCGGCGTTCCGTGTAAACGTTCACGTTCGTTAATCGACTCTCCGTGATCGGCGGCGAAGAAAACAATCGCCTTTTTATCACGCAGTTTATCGAAAATGTTCACCAGGAAATGATCGACATAGGTTATCGAGTTATCGTAGGAGTTAATCAGCTCCGTCTTGCTACATTTGTCGTCAACGTTCACGCATTCCGGCTTCCACTGCGCGAAATTACGCGGGTAGCGCTGGGTATAGTTAAAGTGCGAACCTTTGGTGTGGAAAATGATCAGGTGCTTACCGCCATCGCTGTTACGTGCCAGCACATTGGTCATCTCATCAGCCAGCAGCATATCGTCCACGCTTTTGCCACGGTTACGCGGCTCTACGCCAATCTGTTCGCGGTAAGCAATGTTGTTCGCCATCGTGTTGCTGTAAAACCACAGCTCGCTTTGCATCGCCAGCAGGTCGCCGGTAAAACCAAGCTGATGCAGTACCGCAAACACATTCTGCTCTTTTACCGTGCGCTGCGGGTTATCACTCGCGCCGCCTTCACGGACAAACATGCAGCGCAGCGAAAGCTTGGTCGCGGTGTCGCAGGAATACCCGCGAAACGCCACCAGGTTCTTCTCTTTTGCCAGCTTCGGCGTGGTATTACGCTCGTAGCCAAACAGGCTCATATGATCCCAACGCGTCGTTTCGCCGATGATAAAGACCACATAAGTGTCATCGAGATCTTTCGGTGCGACATAGGTGAATTTTTTCGTCGGGTCGATAAGCTCCCGCGTATCGGAGGACTCATCGATTTGCGTCCAGCCATACAACCCCAGCGCCGACGCCCAATTGCTTGGCAGGTAGGAGTTCGCCAGCACGCCGCCGTAGCTCGGCAGGTCCACCTGAGAGAGGCGTTCAGAATCTTTCAGATGGAGTTCCATCAGGCGAATCGGCCCCCATACCAACAGCGCTGGCAAGAGCACCATCGCCACACCGCGCAAACGCTGCCCTGGCGTGAGGATCTGCTGCAACAGCGTGTCGCGCGCGCGGTTA
>JBOFJM010000450.1:0-3961 GCA_051656825.1 Kluyvera sp. | reverse complement strand
GTTTTCATCGCCAGGCGTCGCGCCACGGCCGAGGAAGTAAACCACCACCGGCTTACGACAAGCGCGAGCGCGTTCCAGCACTTTGTTCGCCACCGTCGGGGCTGGCGGTTTTGAAATCAGGGCAATGATTTCGGTTCCTGGATCGTTTTCCAGCATCTGGAGAGCATCCAGCATCATCAGACCGCCGATCTTCTCGTTAAGATCCCGCCCGCCCGTACCGATAAGCTGTGAAATACCGCCGCCAAATTCATGAATCCGCACGCTCAGTTCCTGGCTCCCCGTGCCAGACGCCCCGATAATGCCGATGTTGCCGCGACGCACCGCGTTACCAAAGCACAGCGCCGCGCCGTTAATGATCGCCGTGCCGCAGTCCGGCCCCATCATCAACAACCCTTTTTCATGCGCCAACTGTTTCAGCGCCAGCTCATCTTCAATAGAAACGTTGTCAGAAAACAGCATCACGTTAAGGTCATTTTGCAGTGCCTGACGCGCCTCGCGAGCGGCAAACAACCCATTAACCGAGATAACCGCCAAGTTGCTTTCCGGCAGATGTTTTTTCGCACTGGCAAGCGTCGCATAGCGCGCTTCATGCTGGCCGCTTTGCGCCTTATGGCTGAACAACTCCTCAATGGCCGCCAGCGTTTGATCGTTATCCGCGCCCGCAGTGCCGTTAATCACAATCATCAGGTCGCCGTTTTTAGCCTCCTCAAGCTCTGGCGTCAGCAGCTCCAGGTTCTTCAGCACACCTTTGTTCATCTCGGTGGCCATCGCGACAAACGCCTGCTCTACGCCGTCGAGCTTATTCACGCGGGTAGAAATCGACATAAGCGATACAGAATCAAAATACGTATTCTTTTTAATGACTATTTTGACTGACATAATTCCCTCCATACGTTTGGCTCAGCGCGCAGCCATCGGCCATGCCATACAGCATGTCGCAGCCGGAACTTGAGCCAATATTTTTAATATTGGCAATAGCCTGGATAGAACAGTGATGTGGTTCATTAATAATGCCGTTAATAAACCGATAAATACTTTCACGGTAACGCTGATTTAATGCTGCCTCGAATGTCACCGCACTTAATAGGGTGGTATTTTCTCTGGCACAGCGTAACGCCGATAAAAATTCCTCTTTGTATTTTTCTGCGGGATGTCCGGCAATAAATAAAATAATGCTCAGCCCACTAAATAATCATCTGACGAAGGCGTTAAACCAATACCCAAACCCATCATCTGGGCGACCGTGGCGCTAATATTTTTATGTTGCGTTAACGCATTAATCACGTTGTGACGCCGTTGCTGTAATTGTCGGGCCATTTCCTGATAAAACGGATTATCGCCGCGATAAAGAAATAAAGTGTCGTGCTCCCCAAGCTGCTGCAAAATTGTCTTGCGCCAGCGCTGCCAGGGTATTTGCCGGAACTGTCCGGGTGCGAATGTGAGTAATGGCGGTGACCAATCCAGGCTGTACGTCGTGTCTATCCACTTATCCGTACCGATATTTAGCCCACCTGCGTAAAACTGAACCGGCTCACCGGGCCGGAACAGGCCATCAAAGTGAGTGAGTGCTAACCGGCAGCTATTGGGGGCATTATCGTAGTCTTGACACAGCAGCGTCAATAGCCGCTGTTGCCCCGGGAGATAAAGGTTTACCGCCCGCGAAAAGACCTGCTCAACCCGCCCATTACCGCGTTGTAAGAGAAAATCTCTATCCGCAGTTAGCGCTTGCACACACCGCCGTAATGGGGTGTCGATAGCGGTTCTCCTTGCTTAGGCTCCGGCGCTAATCAGCCGTTGGGCAATCTCGTTGAATCCCTTTTCACGCGCCAGCTCAAGCGGCGTTTTGCCGTATTTATCGGTCATGTGCGGGCTGGCGCCATGTTCCAGCAGTAGCGCGACGATAGTCTGCTGCGTTGGGCCGCCGTCGTTCAACACGATGGCTTCCAGCAGCGGTGTCCAGCCGACAAAATTGGTATGGTTGACGTTAATATCTGTCTCAGCCAATAATATTTTTACGATATCCAGATGGCCTTTTTCACAGGCTGGCGTCAGACCCACACCGCCAAAACGCGTTAATCGATTCAAGTCTGGGTTAGCCGGTAAAATTAAACGCAACAGCGTCACGTCATTATTCAGGCAACTCAGTAAAAAAGGGTTGGCACAAATTTGGTTTTGTTTATTGATATCTGCTCCGGCGGCAATTAATCGCGCCACGCAGTTATATTGTTGATGCTGGCTTGCCAGCGTAATGGCGGTTGTGCCCTGGCGATTGCAGGCATTAATATCGACACCCTGGCTCAGGCATTCATTTAATTTTTCTAAATTGCCCTGTTCCGCAGCCAATAAATATTCAGTGATTAAAGGGTTTATCGTCATCATCATTCCCCTGATGTTTGTGGCGGATTTATGATGACTTGAGAATAGCAACGAAATTTGCAGAAAAGAACCCGCTTAAAATTTATTCGCCATAACGCGGTTCATTATTGAATATTATTTAATAATCGATACAGACTGTGCGGTAGTGCAATGTTTGTTTCTTTGTGGCTATTCCCCTTAACTCAATCGGGTTTTATTTCTCTATAGTTGCCGAACGAAACCATCGTATCCGCTTATTTCTTATCAGAGGAGAGAGACATGAACGGACTCACCGCAACAGGCATCACTGTCGGAATTTGTGCTGGCATCTGGCAAATGGTGTCCTCGAAGGTTGGGCTTGATTCCGGCTGGGAATTGCTGGGAACCATAGGGTTTGTCGCCTTTTGCAGTTTTTATGCCGCAGGCGGCGGGAAAGAAGGGTTTGTGAAGAGTCTTTTCGTGAACTATTCCGGCGCAGTCTGGGCATTTCTTGCCGCACTGGCGTCGGGCTGGCTGGCCTCTGTCAGCGGTTTATCTGACTTTTGGGCCACCGTTTGCACCACCGTGCCCTTCTCTGCCGTTATTGTCTGGCAGGGGCGTTTTTGGCTGACCTCGTTTATTCCTGGCGGTTTCCTGGGCATGACGCTGTTTTTTGCCAGCGGACTGAACTGGTCAGTTACGCTGCTGGGTTTCCTCGCGGGCAACTGCGTGGGCATTATTTCGGAATACACCGGGCGCAAATTAAGCGAGGCGACCAGCCGAGGCAATGCCTAGCCCAACGCTGGGTATTAAAAGTTATTCAAAAATGATTGCTCACGGATAACGACAACCAATACATTCAACTCTAGGTTAACGCAGATGCGCGGCTGACAATAAACAGGGGGGTGAATGAACTCCATTTTTACCGAAGAGAATTTACTGGCATTCACCACAGCCGCGCGTTTTGGCAACTTCAGCAAAGCGGCGGAGGAGTTAGGCTTAACCACCTCCGCCATCAGCTACACCATCAAACGTATGGAAGCCGGGCTAGACGTGGTGCTGTTTACCCGCAATACCCGCAGCATTGAGCTTACCGAATCTGGCCGCTATTTTTTCCGCAAAGCCACTGATTTGCTCAATGACTTCCACGCCATCAAACGCAGTATCGACACCATTTCTCAGGGGATTGAAGCGCGAGTGCGCATCTGTATTAACCAACTGCTTTACACCCCGAAGCATACCGCGCGCCTGTTGCAGGTGCTGAAAAAGCGCTTTCCCACCTGCCAGATAACCGTCACCACCGAGGTCTACAACGGCGTTTGGGATTCAATCATTAATAACCAGGTCAGTATTGCGATTGGCGCGCCGGATACGCTACTGGACGGCGGCGGCATCGATTACACCGAAATTGGCGCGATCCGCTGGGCGTTTGCCATCGCCCCGAATCATCCGCTGGCGTTTATGCCAGAGCCGATTGCCGAAAGCCAGCTCCGGCTTTATCCCAATATCATGGTCGAAGACACGGCGCAGACGATTAATAAAAAAGTGGGCTGGCTGCTGCACGGACAGGAATCGATTCTGGTGCCGGATTTCAACACCAAATGCCAGTGCCAGATTCTTGGCGAAG
>JBOFJM010000449.1:0-3875 GCA_051656825.1 Kluyvera sp. | reverse complement strand
ACGCGGCGGTGATCGATATTGATCTGGCAGATATCAAAGAGCCGATTCTGTGCGCCCCGAACGATCCTGATGACGCTCGCCTGCTGTCTGACGTGCAGGGCGAAAAAATCGATGAAGTGTTTATCGGTTCCTGCATGACCAACATCGGCCACTTCCGTGCAGCCGGTAAACTGCTGGATAGCCATAAAGGCCAGTTGCCAACCCGCCTGTGGGTTGCGCCGCCAACCCGTATGGATGCCGCGCAGTTAACCGAAGAAGGCTACTACAGCGTGTTCGGTAAGAGCGGCGCGCGTATCGAGATCCCGGGCTGTTCACTGTGCATGGGTAACCAGGCGCGCGTGGCAGACGGTGCGACGGTGGTGTCCACCTCGACCCGTAACTTCCCGAACCGTCTTGGTACTGGCGCGAACGTGTTCCTGGCCTCTGCGGAACTGGCGGCGGTTGCCGCGCTGATTGGTAAACTGCCGACGCCGGAAGAGTACCAAACCTTCGTCGCCCAGGTCGATAAAACGGCGGTTGATACTTACCGCTATCTGAACTTCGACCAGCTCTCTCAGTACACCGAGAAAGCCGATGGCGTGATTTTCCAGACTGCCGTGTAAGGTTGTCAGCTTAAAACTGAAAAGCCGCTTCTTGTGAAGCGGCTTTTTTTTGCCCGTCAATCAGGCCGAAAAAACGGGGATTGCCATCAGCGAATATCTATTGCGCGAAAGTTGACGATAATGCGTGCAGCCAGGCGCTGAACGCACTTTTATTTGCACGACCTCTACCCGACACGCTTTTTTTATTGCGCTCTGCTGCGATAATTAGTGATAGGTACAATGCAGCGGTGACGCATTGCCTTTGTAGAGGAACAGATCATGGATTATGAATTTCTGCGCGACGTTACCGGAGGGGTAAAAGTACGTATGTCGATGGGCCACGAAGTGGTCGGTCACTGGTTTAATGAAGAGGTCAAAGGCAACCTCTCGCTACTGGATGAAGTCGAACAGGCCGCACGCACCGTAAAAGGCAGTGAACGTTCATGGCAGCGCGCCGGGCATGAGTACACATTATGGTTGGATGGCGAAGAAGTGATGATTCGCGCTAATCAACTGGAGTTTTCCGGCGATGAAATGGAAGAAGGGATGAACTACTACGATGAAGAGAGCCTCTCGCTCTGCGGCGTAGAAGACTTCTTGCTGGTTGTCGCAGCGTACCGTGAGTTTATGCAACAACGCTAATCAACGCGGAGCCACTCGGCTCCGCATTACTATCGGGTGCGCGCTGCGCACACCCGATAGCCGAGCACTTTTTCGTCGTCCCGTTATTGGCTGTATTCGCTGGCAAAGGTAAGGTGAAATAACCTTGCGGTCATTTTTTGCGCCAGAAAAATGCAGGCGCCTGACGGCTGAAGCACAGGCTGGCAGCGCGGCTGTTCGGCCTGGGGATACACGCAGGTGATGGTGGCGAGCTGCGCGAGAGGGACCGTCATCGCTTCCTGTTCGCTGTCCATACGCCATACCGCGAGCCACGCCTCATGCTCGTTACGCAGGCCAAAGGCCAGCCACGGTGAGGAGAGCGTGGGCATCCCCAACGGCCAGAAAGGCTGTAGATGTGGGATTTTCTCGCGAAACGTTTTGTACAGCGCAATCCCTTCCTGAACCAGCGCAAAACGTTCTTCACTCAACTCTGCCAGATGACCACTCTGATGCACTCGCAGCAGCAGGCTGTTAACCATATTCATCACTACTTCTTCTCGATCCCCCTCGCGCAGTGGATAAGACCAGATAGCGGCCTGCTCAGGTGTGACGGCTGACGCAGCGGCGGCAGCAATAGCCGCCATGAGCCGATAGTCGGTTTGATCGGTAACGGATTGAATGCTGTGCTGTTGCAGCATCGCGTAATCCATCCGTAAACCACCGCTACCGCAGTTCTCGATCACCAGTTGTGGGTAGCGTTGCATTGTTTTCTGCAACCAGGCGAGATAAGCACGGTTATGCTGCAACAGGCCGTCGCCGCTGCTGTCGGCCTGGTAGTCAGTGCCGCTGCCCGCATTGATGTTGTAATCCATTTTGATATAGCTAACACCGTAATCCTCTACCAGACGCGTGATGACCCGGTCGGCATGTTCTTGTACCAATGGGTGGCGGAAATCGAGCTGATAACGCTGGTGGTCGATAACCCGTTTGCCATGACGCTGGAAAAAACACTCATCGGGCAGCTTTTGCGCCAGTGGACAAGCGATGCCCATGACCTCAAGCTCCAACCACAGACCTGATTTCATCCCTTTGGCGGTAATATACTCAAGCGGCTCGTGGATGCCGCCAGGGAAACGCGCGGATGAAGGCAGCCATTCACCGACGCCATCCCACCATTCACCGTCCGAGTACCAACCGCAGTCGATGCAGAAATATTCGCAGCCAGCCTTTGCGGCAGCATCAATCAACGGCAGCAGTTTTTCGGTCGTAGGGTCGCCTGACAGGCAGTTCATATAATCATTGAAAATTACCGGTAGCTGCACGTTATCCCGGGAAGGGCGCATTATTCGCCGACGATAGCGTGTTATCTCTTGTAGCGCCTCTTGCAGCCCGCCGTGTACCTGGCTTACGGCAACCGGCACGGAGGTAAAAGTTTCACCGGGGAGTAGTTGTTTCCACCAGTGATTTTCGTTCTCCGTTGGCCCACTGACCTGTAAATAGAGACGATCGCGGAAATCGCCGATCTCCCATTGCCATGAGCCGTTATGCTCAATTTGCCAGAGCAACGTTGTTCCCGCTGCCGTATCTTCAAATGCCGCCGTGGGAAGATAGCCGATACTCGACCAGGTTCCCGTATTTTCGATAGCGATACGGTTGAGAGAGAAGACATTGACTTTATCCAGCCCAAGCTCCGGAGGCGTGGCGCTTTGCCACTGTGCTTCGCCGTACCAGTTATTATGCGGCAGATGCAGGACGCTATTTTTTTGCCAGGGCAGACTGTCGATGGCGAACAACGCCAGCGAGCTGACATATTCCAGGCCGATAGTATCGGCGCTGGCGTTACGGATATCACACCAGACGCGGGCCGACTGTAGCCCACGAAAATGCTGTAGATGCCAGCGGGCGTGAACCGCTGGGCTACGAAGATCGATCTCCAGTTTTTTCCCCTGTGCATTTTCGCTTTCGCGATGGGCGTGATAGCGCAGAGAAGAACCTGGCTCGCTACCGGTATGCTTACGGGCGTGGTGATCGTTTTGATTATGGCCACTGACATGCACCTGAATAAGCGGAAATGCCCCCTGTACCTCACTGTTCCCAGTAAGTAAAAACTGATTGATATAAATTTGTTGTTCTTCGTTTAACGCGAAGGAAATATGAAAGTTATCTGCTTTAAATTCAAAAAAACTCATTTCGTCGCATCCTTGTATTATTGTCCAATGTTTCGCAGTTTTTTCCCAGCCATCAGGTTTTGCTCAATGCGTTCCAGTGAAATATTTTTTGTTTCGGGTACAAAAAGATAGATGATCACGAGGGCGACAATATTCAGCAGCGCATATAAATAAAAGGTATGGGCGCTGCCTAAACTATTTAGCAGTGACAGGAAGGTGGCGCTGACCAGCATCCCGGCGATGTGACAGGTAAAAGTGGAGCAGGTGATACCAAATTCTCGGCCTTTCAGCGGTTGAATCTCAGAGCACAATAACCAGATAAGCGGCCCGGCAGACATGGAGAAGCCGACGATAAACAGCAACAGCATAGCAACCGTGATACCTTTCTCCAGTGCTGATAACGCCTCGCCGCCCAGCAGCGTCCCGACAACGCTCATCGCGAAACCCATCGTGATAAAACCAGCGTACAGCATGGGTTTTCGCCCCCAGCGATCGACGAAGCCGACGGCGATAAAGGTGGCGAGCG
>JBOFJM010000448.1:0-3152 GCA_051656825.1 Kluyvera sp. | reverse complement strand
TGAGAACCAGGCCTATGTCGCTGGATGTAACCGCGTGGGAACCGACGGTAACGGCCATCATTATCGTGGTGACAGCCGGATAATCACACCGCAGGGTGAAATTCTGGCTACAGCCGAACCTCATCAAGCCACGCGTATCGATGGCGAGTTATCCATGACGCTGCTGCAAGAATACCGAGAGAAATTCCCCGCCAGGCAGGACGCAGACCCATTCACGCTCGGCTAGAGTTGAGATAAACATTCGTAGCGTACAGCGCCACGCTCGATTACCGCACTTTGTGCCTATCACGCTGGAAAAGCCGTAAACCCAGCGATGCAAGTGTTGATGAGTGTATAGAGGAGATGCTGGCCCAGAGGAAATACACAAGGCTGAAACGACGAAAGCCTGAATCATTGCTGATTCAGGCTTTCTTAATGTGGCGGAACGGACGGGACTCGAACCCGCGCCCCCCTGCGTGACAGGCAGGTATTCTAACCAACTGAACTACCGCTCCGCGTTTGTTCCCGTGGGAACGAGGCGAATATTACGGATTCCCCAGTCCACCGTCAACGATTTTTATCTACTTTTGAATCGTTTGCTGCAAAAATCGCCCAGTCGTTTATTTTCACAGCAAAAACAGGTGTTTTACGCCCGCCAGAGACAGCTTCCGCCCTTCTTCTGCACCAGATCGAGCCGTGATTCATGATTCATCAGTTCCTCATCAGTGGCATAAACAACGCGTAGCTTGCTGGCCCCACGCACAATGCGCTGAATTCCGGTAGCGCCAGCCTGCTGTTGCCCCTCACCTTCCATCGTAAACTTGATAGAGGTTTGCCCGCCGGTCATCGTCAGGTAGACGTCTGCCAGAATTTGGGCATCGAGTAATGCGCCGTGCAGCGTACGCTTGGTGTTGTCTATTTCGTAGCGTGAACATAACGCATCGAGGCTGTTACGCTTGCCGGGGAACATCTTCCTCGCCAGCGCCAGGCTATCGGTGACCTTGCAGAAGGTATCGGTTTTGGGAATACCGCGATTGAGCTTACTAAACTCATAGTCCATACAGCCGATATCGAACGATGCGTTATGGATGACCAGCTCCGCGCCACGGATGTAATCGATAAACTCATCGGCCGCCTCGGCAAAGGTGGGCTTATCCAGCAAAAACTCATCGGCAATACCGTGAACGCCGAACGCTTCCGGGTCCACCAGCCGGTCTGGTTTGAGGTAAACGTGGAAGTTGTTGCCGGTTAAACGACGGTTAATCACCTCGACGGCACCAATCTCAATAATCTTGTGGCCTTCGTAGTGGGCACCGATCTGATTCATACCGGTGGTTTCGGTATCGAGGACTACTATCCTGTCAGTATCTATAGTACTAATGATAACCTCCTAAATATTCCTACCCCGATAAGAGTAAAGGGAAAAACCCTACAACGCTCATCGTTACACTCGCAAAGACAGGTCAACAATGAATCAACTCTCCCTCGCGACGCGAGGCAATAACCGTATATTATGCGTTCTGGAGGGAGGGTATCACAACTGTAGAAGCGAGTCGGTATAAGAAAAAGCCGCGTAGCGCTATCCGCACCATCAACTGCCTGACCTTACTGACGATAACCTACGCCAACGGGATCAGCGCTTGAAGAGGTATTATGCGATGGACACAATCTGATATTTGCCACCGCGCTCGAGCACGACCTTATAGCTATCAAACACAATGCTGCCTGGCGTGACAGTGCGTGTTTTATTATTAAAGCGGACAGTGACGCGTACTCCGCCAGCCCCCCGAGAAACCAACACCACCCTAGGCTGAGCATCAGTTTGTATCTCCGCAGGCGAACGATCGGCGCGTGTCAGCAACGGAGTATTGTTCAGCAGAGGCTGCGGGTCGAGAGCGACGCCCCGCCAGGCGATTTCCAGATGTAGATGGGGACCGGTAGTTAAACCACTGCTTCCTGATGTCGCTATCTCATCACCCGCAGACAGCTTTTCGCCTTTATGCACTCTTACTGAGGAGAGGTGAAAATAGCGGCTCAGCCAGCCATCTGCATGGCGGATAGCTAAAAAGTACCCAGCGTTACGATTGTAACCGCTCTCCACGACTTCACCATCGGCTACCGTATGAACGCTGCTGCCCATTGGCAAGGGGATATCCAATCCTTTATGCGCCATGATACGCCCCAGCACGGGATGTAAGCGGAATCCGAACCCTGAACTTATCTGCTGGTGCGCGACAGGCCAGACAAAGTGCACCATTGCATTATCATCGGCAATCACCACATCAGCAGACGGCATTCTCAGGTTTCCCTGTGACCACTCGGTGGACGCCTGCAGGGAAGGCACTAACTCTTGCTGCCAGGCCTGCTCGCAACTGCTTGTCGCCAGTGGCGCCATCGTCAGCCATACACTCCATATCAAACAGGACATGCTTACCTCGCTCAGAGCAGCAGTAAAAATGCGGCCAGCGCAATAGCCGGGCCAAACGGGATATAAAAGCGTTGGTTGCTATCCGCGTCACGACAAACTAAACGAACGCAGGCGTAAAACAGCAAACCTGCCAGCGCAGAAAAACAGAGTAAGTCCGGCAACTGCTGCCAACCAAGCCATGCTCCGCAAGCGGCATAGAGTTTGACATCACCGTAGCCCAGACCATCATGTTTGCTGAATTTTTCCCATAATTTCATCACTCCCCACAACAGCAGCCAGGCGATGACGACACCATATACAGCATCCTTAACTCGGATGGGCGAATAGCCAGCGGCGGCAAGCAACAAACCGCCCCATAGCACGGTGAATACCAGCCCATCTGGCAGAATGAGGTGTTTAAAATCAATAACAGCAGCGGTATACAGCAGCATAAATAACAGTGCATAGGCGAGCGTAAGCTGAAGGGATAAGTGCGGTAGGCAAAACCATGCCAGCCCTCCCCAGACTAATCCCATCGCCAGCTCAGAAATCGGATAAATAATCGGAATCGTCACACCGCACTGACGGCATTTACCTTTCAGTAGCAGCCAACTGACCACTGGGATATTATCCCAGGGCTTAATATCGGATTGACATACCGGGCAATGCGACGGAGGCCACCATAAATTCACCGATGAACTGGCGGAGTCATTGCCTTCAGTTACGCCAAGCATCAGCGGCAGACGATAAATGATTACGTTGGCCA
>JBOFJM010000447.1:0-7772 GCA_051656825.1 Kluyvera sp. | reverse complement strand
CAGGAATGGGTTATCAAACAGCACCGAGAATACTTCCTCGGTGGCGATAGTTGCGCCAATCGGCATCACCCCACCGCCGAGCGCTTTGGCAAGGCACAGAATATCCGGCTGCACATTTTCATGTTCGCAGGCGAACATTCTACCGGTGCGCCCCATACCCGTTTGAACTTCATCAAAAATAAGCAACGCGCCAAACTCATCACACAGCTTACGTACGGCGGGCAAATAGCCTTGTGGCGGCAGAATAACGCCTCCTTCGCCCTGAATAGGCTCAAGGATCACGGCTGCAACGTCATCGCCGGTTTTCTGGCATTCGCTCAGCAGGGTTCGCATGGCGTCGATATTACCGAATGGCACATGACGGAACCCTGGCAGCAGCGGCATAAACGGTTTGCGGAACGTCGCTTTCGCCGTGGCCGATAATGCGCCGAGCGATTTCCCGTGGAACGCGCCGCTGGTGGCAACAAAGGTAAATTTGCCACGTGGTGACTGATACGCTTTGGCGAGCTTAATTGCCGCCTCGACGGATTCCGTACCGCTGTTGCTAAAGAAGCTGTATTTCAGCTTACCCGGCGTGAGAGCTGCCAGCGTTTTCGCTAACATTGCGCGTAACGGGTCGAGGAGTTCCTGGCTGTGAAGCGGTTGTTTTTTAAGTTGATTCTGTACGGCGGAAACCACCACTGGATTACGGTGCCCCACGTTGAAAATACCAAAGCCGCCCAGGCAATCCAGAAATTCCTGGCCCTGGGTGTCTACAAGCGTATTTAACCCTCCCGCCTGCCACTCTACGGCTCCGTAATCCCCACCGGCTGTTACAGATTTTCGATACTCTAAAAACCCCGGATTCACATGTTCTTTAAAGTATTCTCTGACCTCCTGGTTAAGTGCTTTCATCTCCTCATGGTCAAGCGTGCGCTTCTCAATGAGGTTTAGTGCATGTGCGCTACAGGCCAGAGCCGATGCGCTGGAAGGTAATCTGTTCAAAATATGCTCCTGGGCTGACGTATCACACGATACTGCTTTAAGTATTGCAGGGATTACGCCACTTCAGCATCGGCGGAGAAAATCGGGATAAACGGCTGGGGAACCGGCGTGTGTACAATATTTAATCGTCCAGAGAGGCGCTGGGTTTGGCGGGTGACAACGCAGGGTGCTTCAGGAAAGGGCAGGGGTTGCATCATGGTTGTGCAGGCGGCGGCGCCTTGTGAAAAGTAGGCCTTTTATCAATTTTGCGATCTAACGCATATTTAACAATTAATGTTAATTAAATTCCATCCGATATAAAAATTGAAAAGCATTTTCTTCCCGACTTGAAAAGGATGTCCGTATGTCTACTTCGTCCGACGAAAACCAGCAGGAGTCTTTGCTGGACGATCATTCCACCCTCATGTCCACCACCGATCTCGATAGCTATATCACCCATGTCAATGACGACTTTGTGAAGATCAGTGGCTATAGCCGTGATGAAATGCTGGCTAAACCGCACAATATGGTGCGCCACTCTGATATGCCAAAAGCGGCATTCGCCGATATGTGGCACACGCTGAAACAGGGTGAGCCGTGGACCGGTATCGTGAAAAACCGCCCGAAAGGCGGCGGCTGTTACTGGGTACGTGCGAACGCTATCCCTCAGGTGCGTAATGGTAAAACTATCGGTTACATGTCTATTCGTACCAGGGCGACGGCAGAAGAGGTGGCGGCAGTAGAACCGCTGTATCAGGCGCTGCGGGAAGAGAGAAGCAGCAAGCGGCTGTATAAAGGGCGCGTGATTAGCAAACGCTGGTGGGGCCGGATGTCGGCGATGCCACTGCGCTGGCGAACCAGAGGCGTGATGCTGGGGATGTACCTGCTATTGGCGGCAACGCTGTTGGCCGCAAATGTTTCTGTTACCAGCGTACTGGTTGCGGCGCTGCCATTGCTATTAGCGACGTGGATATTTGAATGGCAGATTGTCCGGCCGATAGAAAACGTGACGCGGCAGGCGCTCCGTGTGGCGACCGGTGAGCGCAATAGCGTTGATCATCTTGACCGTGGCGATGAACTGGGGCTGATGCTGCGGTCTGTCGGCCAGCTTGGATTGATGTGCCGCTGGCTTATCAACGATGTCTCCACGCAGGTTTCCAGCGTCAGTAGCGGCAGTGACGCGCTGGCGCGAGGCAATGAAGATTTGAACCAGCGCACCCAGGAAACCGTCGATAACGTGCAGCAAACGGTGGCGACCATGAACCAAATGGCGGTGTCGGTGCAGAATAATTCTCAAACGGCGGCGCAGGCCGATAAACTGTCTCTCGCCGCCAGCGGCGCGGCAGCGCAGGGCGGACAAGCGATGCATCGGGTGGTACAAACCATGGAAGACATTGCCGACAGCACGCAGCGCATTGGCTCGATTACCACTCTGATTAACGATATCGCTTTCCAGACCAATATTCTGGCACTGAATGCGGCGGTAGAAGCCGCGCGCGCAGGTGAGCAAGGGCGAGGTTTTGCCGTGGTTGCCGGTGAGGTGCGCCATTTAGCCAGCCGCAGCGCCACCGCTGCCAACGAAAGTCGTCAGTTGATTGAGGCCAGTGCCAACAACGTGCAGTCGGGTTCTGAGCAAGTACACGCGGCAGGGCGCACGATGGATGACATTGTGTCGCAGGTGCAGAATGTCACCCAACTGATTGCACAGATTAGCCTGTCAACCGCTGAGCAGGCCACCGGGCTGGCTGATTTAACGCGAGCCGTAGCAAAACTGGAGGAAATCACCCAGAAAAACGCCGGGCTGGTGGCGGAAAGCGCCAATGTTTCGGCGATGGTCAAACACCGTGCCAGTCTGCTTCAGGATGCGGTGACGGTGCTGCATTAATCCAGCTGAGAAATCTCCAGCGCCGCGCGGTCGATAACGCCGATAATCTGTTTAAGTTGCGCGTCGCTGAGAGCTTCCTGGTTAACCTTTAAGTCCAGCACTGCTTTAAAGTTATCTAATGCACGCTTCATCTGCGGTTTTTTCCGCAACTCATGTCCAACCATACGGGCTTTCAGCCTGGCCTGGATATGCGCCATGTGCTCCTGGTTTTCTTCCTGCGTCTGGCTGCCTTCGGCGGTAATTTCGATTTTCTTGCGCCCCCCGTCTTCTTCCTGAACGGTGATTAAGCCCTGGTCTTGCAGCAAGTCCAGCGTTGGATAGATAACGCCTGGGCTTGGGCTGTAGTTGCCCTGGGTTAAGGCTTCGATGGCTTTAATCAGCTCGTAACCGTGGCTGGCGTTGTCCTTCAGAATGTTGAGAATAACCAGGCGCAGCTCACCGTGGCCGAAAAAACGCTGACGACGACCGCCGCCGTGGCCTTCGCCACGGTGCTCACAACCGCCGCGCCCGCCGCGATGACCATGACCGCAATGTTCTGGATCAGAGAACGATCTCATGATGTTGTCCTTATCGTTTTTTAGATATATCTAATATATATCTAATGTTGTATCTTTAGCAATATCGAAAATCGTAATATTTTTATTATATTGAAATATAAGTATTTAATGTTTTTATGCGTGGCATCCATGCGGTGATGTCGCTATATCATAAAAAGATCTTGCATTCTTATCAATTAGCAATCATTATCATTTGCAATGATTTTAGATATATCTATTTGTGAGAGACGCAGATGAAAGATAACAAGTACCCACAGCGTGTGCGCAATGAACTCCGTTTTCGTGAACTGACCGTGCTGCGGGTGGAGCGCATTGGCGACGTTTTCCAGCGAGTGGTTTTGGGTGGCGATGCTCTGGACGGTTTTAGCTCGCGCGGCTTTGACGATCACACCAAACTCTTTTTCCCGCAGGACGGCGCTAAAATCACGCCGCCGACGGTGACGGATGAAGGCATCGTTTGGGGGGAGGGGGTTCGCCCTCAGTCGCGTGACTATACGCCGCTGTATAATGCTGAACGTCATGAACTGGCCTACGACTTTTTCATCCACGGCGGCGGTGTGGCAAGCCGTTGGGCGATGGAGGCGAAAGCGGGTGATACGCTAATGATTGGCGGCCCACGTGGTTCGCTGGTTGTGCCGGAAGATTACGCCTGGCAGCTTTACGTTTGTGATGAAACCGGGATGCCCGCGTTACGTCGCCGTCTGGAGGCGTTGAATGCACAGGCTCTGCGCCCGCAGGTGACGGCATTAGTGATGGTGCGAGATGACGCGGATAAAGCGTATCTGGCTGGGTTTGATGGCTTCAATATTGAATGGTTTACCCGCTATGACGCCGCTGCCGTTGCCGCGCGTTTGGCGCAGCTTTCCGTGCCGCAGTCTGACTATTTCATTTGGCTAACCGGTGAGGGCAAGGTGGTAAAAACGCTCAGCGATGGTTTTATTACCGAAGCGTTTGACTCTCAACTAGTACGGACAAGTGCATACTGGCATACAAAGTAAGATACCGTACTAAACCCCAGCGATTCCCCCTATACGGCATTTATCGATGTTTCCTCGCATTAGTTATGTGAATGCCGTATTTTCCACACTTTTTATATCCCTATATTAGCGATTGTTTTGCGCTAACTCCGCACGTTTTGGTTTTGATAACTCATTGTTTTATAAAAATTAAATTATCATTCATCGTAATTATATGATGTCAATCACCTTTTCTTTTTTACCAATGCAAAATCTTTAAAAGTAGATGTTTGTCGAATTTTCGTCTAAAAAGGTCGGGTCAAGGGCTAGACACAACCAGAATCTGGTTATCAAATGGTTAAAAAATACCGCGTCAGATGTAAAACATCGACAAAATTAAAAAATGGTTAGCCCGCTTACACAACTTACATGCGTTTCGGCGCAGCTTTTCTGGAGAAACTATGCATTCCTCTGTTAATAAAAACGAAAGCCGAACCTTTTTCGGTCACCCTTATCCGCTGGGGTCGCTGTTCTTCACTGAAATGTGGGAGCGATTCTCGTTTTACGGCATCCGCCCTTTACTGATTCTGTTTATGGCGGCGACGGTTTATGACGGCGGCATGGGGCTGGCGCGTGAAAATGCTTCGGCGATTGTCGGCATCTTCGCTGGCACAATGTACCTGGCGGCGCTGCCGGGCGGTTGGCTGGCGGATAACTGGCTCGGCCAGCAAAAGGCCGTGTGGTATGGCTCAATACTGATAGCGCTGGGGCACTTGTCGATTGCGCTGTCTGCCTTTATGGGCGACACGCTGTTCTTTATCGGCCTGATGTTTATCGTGCTGGGTTCGGGTTTGTTCAAAACCTGTATCTCGGTCATGGTCGGTACTCTGTATAAAAAAGGCGACGCGCGCCGTGACGGCGGTTTTTCGCTGTTTTATATGGGCATCAACATGGGCTCGTTTATCGCGCCGTTGATTTCCGGCTGGCTGATTAAATCGCACGGGTGGCACTGGGGCTTTGGTATCGGTGGGATTGGTATGCTGGTCGCGCTGATTATCTTCCGCTTCTTTGCTGTACCAGCGATGAAACGCTACGACAGCGAAGTAGGGCTGGATTCAACCTGGAATAGCCCTGTGGTGAAGAAAAACGGCGTAGGGGCATGGTTGCTGGCGCTGGCCGTCGGTGTGGCAGTGGTTGTTGTGCTGATTGCGCAGGGCATCATTGTGATTAACCCTGTCGCGGTAGCCAGTATGCTGGTGTACGTGATTGCCGCCTCGGTGGCGCTGTACTTTATCTATCTGTTCGCTTTTGCCGGGATGAACCGCAAAGAGCGTGCGCGTCTGCTGGTTTGCTTTATCCTGCTGGTTTCCGCCGCATTCTTCTGGTCGGCATTTGAGCAAAAACCAACCTCGTTTAACCTGTTCGCGAACGACTATACCCAGCGTATGATCGGTGATTTTGAGATTCCGGCAGTCTGGTTCCAGTCGATTAACTCCTTGTTTATCATCCTGCTGGCTCCTGTCTTTAGCTGGGCGTGGCCTGCGCTGGCGCGTAAAAACGTCCGCCTGAGCAGCATCACTAAATTCGTTATTGGTATCTTGTTTGCCGCTGCCGGTTTTGGCCTGATGATGCTGGCGGCTCAAAACGTGCTGAGCAACGGTGGCGCAGGCGTTTCGCCAATGTGGCTGGTGGGCAGCATCCTGATGCTGACGCTGGGTGAGCTGTGCCTTAGCCCGATTGGTCTGGCGACCATGACCCTGCTAGCACCAGAGAGAATGCGTGGCCAGATGATGGGGCTGTGGTTCTGCGCCAGTGCGCTGGGTAACCTGGCGGCAGGCTTGATTGGCGGCCACGTAAAGGCCGACCAGTTAGATATGCTGCCTGACCTGTTCGCTCGCTGCTCCATCGCATTGCTGATTTGCGCCGCTGTGCTGTGTGTGCTGATTGTGCCAATTCGCCGGATGCTGGAGAACAGTCAATCTAAACCTGAACAGAAGCCGACGGCTAACGCTTAATGCTTTCTACGTTTGAAAAGCCGGCGCATGATGCGCCGGTTTTTTTTGCCCATGAGAGAAGTGTGAACCGTGTCACGTGTCAGGCATTTTGCTGAGAAGGGATTAGCTATAATCAATCAGTCACGACACTATTTTGCTGCTTAGCGTTTGCCTTATTTCTTCATCAGAAAGGCCGTGGACTTTTGTATGACAGGTGCTTTTAGATGAGGAATTGTGACAATCTCTTTGATATTGAGAGCAATTTAATGTCATATATAGGCTTGATGATCGTATGGATAATTTTAAGGACGAGAATATGCCAGCAGTAATTGAGAAAGCACTAGACTTCATTGGCGGCATGAACACGTCAGCGTCAACGCCGCAATCTATGGATGAAAGCACGGCGAAGGGGATCTTCAAATATTTGAACGAATTGGGTGTGACAGTGAGCGCCGAAGCTATCACTGCACGAGGCACTTCAGAGGGATGGAACCCTGAATTCACACAAAAAATGGTTGGCTGGGCGGAAAAAATGAGCTCCGGCGAACGCGTTGTTATCAAAGATCCAGAGTACTTTTCAGAGTACATGCGCGAAGAACTCAAAGCGCTAGTGTAGGTTAAACAATCACCACGCTAAATAAGACTAAGGGCCTATGTTTGTACATAAGCCCTTGATGTTTTTGGTGGAGCTGGTCGGGGTTACTTAATCAGCACACAGTTGGCGTTGTTATAGGCGCTGGATGCTTTCTCCGCGAGTTCTTGCGCAAAGGTTTTAGAAAAACTATCCATTCCATCGGCAAGCTGATTAAACGCTGCTGACGACAAAATCTGAAAGACGCGTCCGAGATAAAAATCATTGGAAATCTGTAGGCCATCGGTGTTGTGTAACACGACGGGCACATATTTGCGCATATCTTCCTTATCTATCTTCCCGCCTTTTGCCCCCTCGATAAAGAGATGACCATCTCTTAGAAAAGTAGACATCAGCTCGTCCATTCGGCCGGACTCTTGTGCTTTTTTCTCAGGGGGATAATTCTGCAAATCGGATAAGCACATTACTGCCGTGACGGCATTAACACCGGCCAGGGCATACTCTTTTGAAGTCGTTGCAAACGCAGCAGTAGACATTGAAAGCAAAAGAAGGGCACAAGCATATTTACTGAACATAGAAGAGATCGCTGTTTGATCGCCACTCAGGGCGTGAATGTAAAAAAGCCACCCGATAAAGGATGGCTTAATTATATGACTTGAATCCAGAATTTGGTGGCCCCTGTTGGGTTTGAACCAACGACCAAGCGATTATGAGTCGCCTGCTCTAACCACTGAGCTAAGGGGCCAAGCCGCGAGATTATAGGGAATCCTTAAGCGGCGGTCTACTGTTACCCGCCCGTATGTTGCTTTTCTGCGCAGTTCTAGC
>JBOFJM010000446.1:0-2988 GCA_051656825.1 Kluyvera sp. | reverse complement strand
ATTGTAACGCGTGGGGCGTTAAAAAAAACAACGCCCGGCATAACCGGGCGTGAGAAGCGCATTTATTGATGAATCAACGGCCAGAAATAGGCGGTACGAATACCACACCCATATCCCATGGCTGTTCAATCCAGGTATCCTGTGGGATATCAATAACATAATCATTAACCAGCGGACGACCAGCCGGTTTAGCAAAAATGGTCACGAAATGGGCTTTTGGATACATTTCGCGAATCGCCACCGCCGTACCCCCGGTATCCACCAGATCATCAATAACGATAAAGCCTTCGCCATCGCCTTCAGCGCGCTTCAGAACTTTCAGTTCACGCTGGTTGTCGTGGTCATAGCTGGAGATGCATACGGTATCGACATGACGAATGCCCAGTTCACGTGCCAGCAGTGCTGCTGGTACCAGGCCACCACGGCTAACGGCAATAATGCCTTTCCATTGTTCAGAAGGCATCAGGCGTGCAGCCAGTTTGCGCGCGTGAATCTGCAACATGTCCCAGGTGACGACGTATTTTTCGCTCATTGTGAAGTTGTCCCAGCCTGTTTTATACGGCTTAAAAAGTGTTCAAGGGGGAAATGGGTTGCGCGAGATTATAGAGATCTGGCGCACTAAAAACCAGTGTTAAGCTAAATCCACGGCTCTTTTTACGTGGTTTGTTCTACCGGAAAGGGCAGAAAGTGGTATTCTCAACCCCATCGCGCAAGCCAGTCTTGTGGTATATGTATGTGCTAACCCTTTCCCTGCAAGCGACTTTTGCAGAAAGCCGTAAGGAGACTCATCGTGTCTGAACTGTCTCAATTATCCCCGCAGCCGCTGTGGGATATTTTTGCCAAAATCTGTTCTATCCCACACCCATCCCATCATGAAGAGCAGCTCGCTGCACACATCATGGGCTGGGCGAAAGAAAAAGGCCTGCACGCAGAGCGCGACCAGGTTGGCAACATTTTGATTCGTAAAGGCGCAACACCTGGGATGGAAAACCGTAAGCCGGTTGTCCTTCAGGCGCACCTCGATATGGTGCCACAGAAAAATAACGATACCGTACACGACTTCGCGAAAGACCCGATTCAGCCGTACATCGACGGTGAGTGGGTAAAAGCACGCGGCACTACGCTGGGTGCGGATAACGGCATTGGTATGGCGTCTGCGCTGGCGGTGCTGTCCGACGAAACCGTTGAGCATGGCCCACTGGAAGTGCTGCTGACCATGACCGAAGAAACCGGTATGGACGGTGCGTTTGGTCTGCAAGCTAACTGGTTGCAGGGCGAGATTCTTATCAACACCGACTCTGAAGAAGAAGGTGAAATTTACATGGGTTGCGCAGGGGGTATCGACTTTACCACCAATCTGCCGCTGACCCGTGAAGCTATCCCGGCAGGGTTCCAGACCTTCAAGCTGACGCTGAAAGGCCTGAAAGGCGGGCACTCCGGTGGTGATATTCACCTCGGTCTGGGCAACGCGAACAAACTGCTGGCCCGTTTCCTGGTGGCTCATTCCACGGAGTTGGATCTGCGTCTGGTTGATTTCACCGGTGGTACGCTGCGTAACGCGATTCCGCGTGAAGCCTTCGCCACTCTGGCTATCCCGGCAGATAAAGTTGATGCACTGAAAGGCCTGGTAGACACCTACCTGCACATCCTGCAAAACGAGCTGTCAGCAAAAGAGAAGAACCTGAACCTGGTGCTGGAAACCCTCACTCTCGACGGTAAAGCGCTGACTTCAACTTCCCGCGACGCGTTCATTCAGCTACTGAACGCAACGCCAAACGGCGTGATTCGTAACTCTGATGTCGCTAAAGGGGTCGTTGAAACGTCTCTGAACGTCGGCGTGGTTTCCTTCACTGAAGATACCGCAACCATTCACTGCCTGATTCGTTCTCTGCTCGACAGCGGTAAAGATTATGTCGTGAGTATGCTGGAATCTCTGGGCGCGCTGGCGGGTGCTAAAACTCAGCCGAAAGGCGGCTACCCAGGCTGGCAGCCAGATGCTAACTCTCCGGTGATGCACCTGGTGCGTGAAACCTATCAGCGCCTGTTTAACAAGACGCCGAACATTCAGATTATCCACGCGGGTCTGGAATGTGGTCTGTTCAAAAAACCGTACCCGAACATGGATATGGTTTCTATTGGGCCAACTATCACCGGGCCACACTCCCCGGATGAGCAGGTTCATATCGAAAGCGTTGGCCAATACTGGCAACTGCTGACTGAACTGCTGAAAGCGATTCCGGCGAAGTAAGTCACTCTCCCGGCGGCGCAATGTCGCCGGGTATTTTTCCCACCTATCTGATTTTTTCCATCCGATAATTCACAAACCGTTCTCCGCGCACCTCCACTTCTTGTTCCGCCACGACATGAAATCCCTGACGTTCAAAGCACGGCCTTGCCGTAATGCTGGCGTCAACGGTTAAGGTTCCGGTCGGGATGTCGGTGAACAGGCGGTTCAACAACGCGTTGGCAATGCCTTGTCGGGAGAAGTCTGGCGCGACGAACAGCAAATCAATGTAACCCTCAACGGCGGTAATAAACCCAACGGGCTGTGAGTCTATCGTCGCCACTTGCACATACGAGCGGGCTAAACGCTGACGCCAGCGGGTTTCATCAAGCTGCGCCCAGGCGTCTATTTGCGCGGGAGTGTAGTGCTGGCTAGCGGTTCCTCGCACCGCACGCAGAAAAATTTGGCACAGCGCGGGAAAATCATCGTCACGATAACAACGGATATGCATAGTTAAATTCCTAACAGCAGTTGTCGTTCCAACTGTGGGTCTAACAGCGTAACGTGCAGGCCAACAAGCCGCACACCGCGCCCTGCCCGCCGTTCAAGCCACGATTTCTGTGCCGTGGCAATTAAGTCATCTTTGTTGAGCTGCGGCCAGACATGTTCCTGCGTAGTGAGTTGGAAGTCATTAAATTTGAGCTTTACCCCCTGACGGGCAACGCGGAGATCGGGCCTGACTTTCGCCAATCGCCGTTCCAGCT
>JBOFJM010000445.1:0-2863 GCA_051656825.1 Kluyvera sp. | reverse complement strand
GTGGCGGCAACTTTAACCCCGCCAAACAGCAGTTGCCCTTCTATCTGGCTAATAAACGGGTCTTGCAGGTCAAAACCAGGCATTTCCGTAAGTAACGTGGCGCTGTTACCGCCATCCCAGGCAAAAAAACGCGCCTTTGAAAACTCACTTTCGCGCGCCTCTACGCGCGCGGCAATGCACCAGCGCCCCTCGGTTTGAAAAGGGGCGCTGGGGTTATAAACATCTAACCCTTCCACGCCGTGAAAAACGATCTTTCCCCGGCTTACGGGTCGGGAGTGCGCCCGGTAACGCCGATAAAGCGCTTCGACGCTATCGCGCATTATGCCAACCCCAAATGCTGCCACAGTGCCTCTAACGGCAACGTCGCCAGTGCGGTGCACTCATCCGCCGCGCCATACCACACATGCAGAGTGTCGTTGCGGACCAACGCCCCGCAGGTAAAGACGACATTGCCAAAAAAGCCTTCTTTTTCATAAGGGGCGGTCGGCTCAAGCAGCGGCACTGGCGACTTGGCGAGAATTTTTAGCGGATCGTTAAGATCCAGTAGCAGCGCCCCCAGGCAATACCGCTGATCGGCATCCACACCGTGGTAAATCTCCAGCCAACCACGCGATGTTTTAATCAGCGGCGCACCGCCACCGGATTTTCGACAATCCCACTCATCGCCTGAGCGCCCCAGCAAATGGCGGTGATTCCCCCAGTGCAGCATATCGGGAGATTCGCAGATCCAAATTTCGGGATGACCGAAGTGACACGGCGCGGGGCGGGTCAAGGCTATGTAACGCCCGCCGATTTTCTCCGGGAAGAAGCAAACATCGCGATTATCGGGACAAAGAATCAGCCCTTGTTTCTCAACGCTGATAAAGTCGCGCGTGGTTGCCAACGCCGTGGTAATGCCCAGAGAAGAGACTGCGGAATAGTTGATGTACCAGCAATCATCAATCTGCGTGATACGCGCATCCTCGCAGCCAAATTCTTCATAGCGGCTATCCGCAATGATGAACGGCTGGGTATCGATAGTGAAATGAACGCCGTCCGGGCTGCGCGCCAGGCGCAGATGCGACATAGACGTTAACCAGACTTGCGCAGGATCGCTTTTTAAGACGATGGTGCGAGGGTCGCTAAAATCATAGCGCGGGTCATTACGCTCGAACGTTTTTGTCGCCTGTCGCCAGCAGCCTTCATGCTCCTCCAGCAGCGGCACGACAATATGTTGAGCGGAGTCGCTCGCCATGCTTTCCGCCACACGCAACAGCAGGATTATCTCGCCGTTGTACTCCGTCACACCGGCATTAAAAACGCATTCGACTTTCCGCCCCGGCAGCGAAGGCACAACATCTTTCGGGGTAATCAGCGGGTTATTACTGTGTCTGTCCATGAACTGTCCTTTTGATCAGAATTTGATTTTTACCAAGCCATTGACTGTCCTGTCCGTACAGCACATCAGCGACAATCGCTCGCCAGGGGTTCTGCACGGGTGAACCAAAATTGATAGCGACCCAGACGCGCTCGTTTGCGGTCGCTCGCATAAACCACACGCACCACTGCGTCAGCGCCAACAGGCCGGAGTCACCTTCGCGTAGCGCGGCGGTTTTCTCTCGCAAAGCAATCAGCGTTTGATACTGTCGCCACAGTGAGCCAGCGGCCTGCATTTGCTGTTCGGCGTTGAGCTGCGGATAGTCTTCACTGACGGGCATCCAGGGCGCGACGGCAGAAAAACCGGCAAACGGCGCATTGCACCAGAGCAGCGGCGCGCGCGAGGCATCGCGGGAGTGCGCAATCGCCTGGGTTAACGCCTGAAGTTCATCGGCGCCTTGTTGCAAAGCGGTTTGATAATGCGTCCTCCCCTGAATATCGAAAATCTGCGCCACGGTTTCAGGCTGGTAATTCGTCATCCCCAGCTCTTCGCCCTGGAAGATAAACGGCACGCCGCGTACGGTCAGTTGCAGTGCCAACACTGCCAGCGCACGTTCGGTATCACGTGGCCCTTCGCCAAAACGGCTGATCATGCGCGGCATGTCGTGGCTGGAAAAAAACAGCGTCGGTAGGCCAGATTGCTGACTCTGGGTGGCGTTAATCTCATCGCACAGCCGCGAAATATCGAAACTCTTTTGGCTGCCGATATTGAAGTTAAACACCACATCCATCAGTTCGGCGCTTTGATAACGCGCCAGCACGGCCAGCTCGTCACTGCCAATTTCACCGACCAGAAAGGCATCTCCAGACTGACGAACGTAGTGACACAACCGCTGTAATATCGCCATCAGGCTCGGCTGGTTGACGTCAAATTCATGGCGCTGTTCACCGTCGACTTCCGGGTTGTCGGGGCCGATGCCGTCAGTACTCAGAAAGTTGATCACGTCAAAGCGAAAGCCATCCACGCCCTGCGCCTTCCAGAAATCAATAACCCGGTAGATTTCCTGCTCGACCAGTGGGTTCGCCCAGTTCAGGTCAACCTGTTGAGGGGCAAATTTGTGATAGTAATATTCACCGGTATCTGGCTCTGCGCTCCAGGCGCTGCCGGAAAAAAACGACTGCCAGTTATTGGGCCGCTGGGTAAACAGGAAGTAGTCACGGTAGCGGCTTGCCGGATTATTCCACGCATCGCGAAACCAGGGATGCTGCGACGAAACATGGTTCACGACCAGGTCGATAATCACGCGGATCCCGCATTCGTGGCAGCGTTCAACCACCGCACGAAAATCAGCCAGAGTGCCAAAACGCGCATCGACGGCACAGTAGTCGCTGATGTCATAGCCGTTATCAACCATCGGCGATGGGTAAAACGGCGTTATCCAAATGGCGCCAATGCCCAACGCCTGTAAATAGTCCACCTTCGATAGCAGGCCGGGAAAATCCCCCA
>JBOFJM010000444.1:0-4032 GCA_051656825.1 Kluyvera sp. | reverse complement strand
ACTCACAATAACCGCGTGTTCGCCAGTAGCGCGCCATTTGATCAACACATCTGGCAACGTATCCGGCAAGCGCAGCTTGAAACACTGACCGACAAGAATGTGGTCTATACGGTTCGGGAATATCCCGATATGCAGGTGGCGATTATGACCTGGTCGTCAACGCTACCGCTCACGCAGCGCCTGCATCAGCAGTTGTGGATGTGGGTTCCGGCGGGGATGTTGCTCAGCCTGCTGGCCGGTTTTTTGCTTTTTCAGGTATTGCGCCGCCTTCAGTCGCCGCGCCAACGGATGCTGGATGCGCTGAATAATACCGAGATTACCGTCCACTATCAGCCAATTGTCTCGCTGGCAGACGGCAAAGTTGTCGGCTGTGAAGCGCTGGCTCGCTGGAAGCAGCCGGATGGCGGCTATTTGTCGCCGGAGATTTTCATCCCGCTGGCTGAGCAAACGGGGCTGATTACCCACCTGACGGAAAACGTGGTCAAAGCGGTCTTCCGTGACCTGGGAAAATGGCTCAGCTTGCACCCTGACCAGCACGTTTCGATTAACCTGTCGGTGGCCGATTTCCAGTCCGTTGAGCTGCAAACCTTACTGCATCAGCAGCTCAGTCAGTGGAACGTTCAGCCGCGTCAGATAGCGCTGGAACTTACCGAACGCGGTTTTGCCGACCCGAAAACTACCCTGCCAGCGATTACCGCTTACCGTAAAGCGGGCCATGCAATTTACATTGATGATTTTGGCACCGGTTACTCAAGCCTGCGTTATTTACAGGACTTAGAAGCCGACACCTTAAAGCTCGATAAATCGTTCGTTGATGCGCTGGAATATGCGCAGGTGACGCCGTATATCATTGAAATGGCGAAAACATTACAGCTAAACGTGGTGGCTGAAGGTATTGAAACGCCCTGCCAGGAAGCGTGGCTACGCGAGCACGGAGTGCAGTTCGGGCAAGGTTGGCTGTATAGCAAAGCCTTGCCGAAAGAGGCCTTTATTTTGTGGGCGGAAAACAACCTTCATAAGCACACGGCTTAGTGCCGTGCCACATCACGATGGCAGCTCGGCTTTCAGCGGCCTACGCTGTGCCGTGCGCGGTAGCTGGAACCACGGCAGGAAAAGCTGAATAAGCGGGCCAATCGCCAGCGCATACAATACCGTGCCAATACCAAATGTCCCGCCCAGCAGCATACCAATGCCCAACACCGACAGCTCAATGGTGGTGCGAATCCAGCGAATCGACCAACCGGTGCGGGCATGAATGCCGGTCATCAACCCATCGCGCGGCCCTGCGCCAAACCCCGCACCAATGTACATCCCGGTCGCCAGCGCGTTTAATAGCACCGCCATTCCCAACAGCGCGCCACGCAGCCATAGCGACTCCAGCGGCGGCATCATCGCCAGCGTGGCATCTGCCGCCAGCCCCAGCACAATCACATTGCTGATAGTGCCAAGACCAGGACGTTGGCGCAGCGGTACCCACAACAGCAAGACGGCCACTCCGGTGAGGATCATCACCACCCCCATGTCGAGCGCGGTTAAACCGGCAACGCCAAGATGAAACACGTTCCACGGGTCAGCCCCCAGATTGGCGCGCACATACACGGCGGTCGAAACGCCATAAAGGATTAATCCAAAATAGAGCTGAATCAGTCGGCGAATCATAAAAACCTCTGTCTATCGTTTGGGCTTCCATCATCATCAAAAATGGCATTATGATTAATGACCAGTTATCAGAAAGTGGACTGCTCCCATGCGTCGTCGCTCTGCTACACCCTCTTTACTTCGCCTGCTGGGCCACTGGCAGGAAAGTGCGTCCCCCACGCCGCTATGGCGACAATTAACCGATGCACTACGGCTATTGATTCTGGATGGCCGTTTGCCGCTGGACAGCCGCCTGCCGGGAGAACGCGAGTTCGCCAGCGCGCTTGGCGTTAGCCGCACTACCGTCGCCAGTGCGCTGGCGCAGTTGCGCGAAGAAGGTTATGTGCAAAGCCGCCAGGGCAGCGGCTCTACGGTGACGCTCTCTGCCGAGGGGTATCAGCGCGCACCGCGAATGTCCAGCGCACCAACGCTGGATTTATCCACCGCCGCATTGGCTGCCGGAGCCGAGATTCACCAGGCCTATAGTCACGCGCTCGCCATGCTACCCGCTCATCTTGCTGACACGGGTTACGATCAACACGGCCTGCTGGCGCTGCGCGAGGCGATTGCCCAGCGTTACAGCGCGCGCGGGCTGCCCACCACGGCGGATGAAATTATGCTGGTCAATGGCGCCGTGAGCGGGCTGGCGCTGATCCTGCGCTATCTCACCGGGCCTGGCGATCGCGTGGTGGTTGAAACGCCAACCTATCCACTGGCTATTTCCGCCATTGAAGGGGCATCGTGCCGCCCCGTCGCCCTGCCTTTGCCAGATAGCGGCTGGGACACCGATGGGTTGGCTGCGATCATTGCGCAAACTGCGCCGCGTCTCGCGTATCTGATGCCCGATTTTCAAAACCCGACCGGGCAGTGCATGGATAGCGCAACGCGGCAGAAAGTCGCCGATATCGCAGCACGCACCTGCACGACGTTGGTCGTTGACGAAACGATGGTCGATTTATGGTACAACGCCCCACCGCCGCCACCGCTGGCGGCATTTAACCGCGATGCACCGGTGATTACCGTCGGCTCAACGGGCAAAAGTTTTTGGGGCAGTTTACGTTTAGGCTGGCTTCGGGCGCCTTCACGCACTATCGCCGCGCTGATTCAAACCCGCGACACGCTGGATTTAGGCTCACCTTTGCTGGAGCAATTGGCTACCTGTTGGCTGCTGGACAATGAAAACACGCTGTTACCCGAGCGGCGGCGGCAGTTGAAAGCGCGACGTGATATGTGTGCAACACTGATGCACGAGTTTTTCCCGCAGTGGAAGTTTCTGCTGCCGGAGGGCGGGTTATCGTTCTGGGTCGAGTTGCCGGAAATGATGGCGACACGTTTTGCCGCCCGCGCCGAGGGAAGCGCCATTCATCTTGGCGTTGGTACACGTTTTAATCTTGCCGGCGGCGAGCGCAATTTGCGCATCCCCTTCACGCTGGACGACGAGACGCTGCGGCAGGCATTTTGCACATTACAGCCGTTATGGGCGGAGCTTGCAGGTCAGCACGATGTCACTAAACGACGAAAAATAATTTAATTGCAGCGGAAATGTGATTTTCCAAAAGCACTACCAGCCAGTTTTACGATATTCCTTAGTGAAATAAACTAGTGCTAAAGAGTATATACTCGTCATGCTTCAAGCTGCATATATACGGATCGTAGGCCGGATAAGCATCGCGCCATCCGGCAATATCTCTGCAACGCCTTACCAAGCCTACAAAATATCATCCGTAATTTGAATTGTAAGAAGAAAATTAAATAATCTGATATATATTAATGCTGTGGCGGAATCGGGAAGCCTTTTAGGGAAATGACAAAAGATTCGCCTTCTTTTTTTATTTTCGCCCCAGTATCACACCAGTCAGAGGCGATGCGAAAGAACTCATCACTGCCAACATTCCAGTTGAGAAGAACATGTTTTACGTAGCCCGAGCGTAACAGATCGCAGGCTTCACTGTAATTACAGGCGATTGACGGTTGCTGTTTCATTTTCTCTTCTTCAGAAGTTTTCGTAATACTTTGATTTCTTTAGGTGTAAATGCTGAAACATCTTCTTCAGTATGCTGGCTATCGATGTCTTCTTCACCCACACCCGCCCCCTCTTCCGTCGCTAATGCGATAAGCAGCAGCTTTTCCGTTGCGGCACTTAACGTCAGACTGTTGGCTTCAGCATAATGACGAAGCCTTTCTTTTACTGTTTCATCAATTTTTACGTTGAGCACTGCGACTGTCATATTGCCCCTTCCCGTCACGACGCGTCATCCCATACACAGATTTGTGTTAACAGAATTTATAGATGAACGCGGCCAAAAAAGTTTGATGTATTATTTCTGTAATAACTAATACATGAAACAAACCACACATTCCACAAATATATTTATACCACCGTGAGCAATATAA
>JBOFJM010000443.1:0-2885 GCA_051656825.1 Kluyvera sp. | reverse complement strand
CATCCCAGGCATTCACAAAGCCAATGGCTTGCGGATGCTGCAAGATCGCTGGGGCATTCACGATGCCGAGGTTGTTGCCTTTGGCGACAGCGGGAACGATATTGAGATGGTACAGCAGGCCGGTTATGGCTTTGCGATGGCCAACGCCGCCGAGGCTGTTAAAGCGGTTGCCGGTTATCACGCGCCGCATAATAACGAAGAAGGCGTGCTGGAAATGATCGACAAAGCGTTGAGCGGCAAAGCGCCGTTCGCTTAAAGATGAATCAGCCCGGCGCAACACCGGGCTGTTTTTTTACTGCGGTTGCAGGCTGCCGCCCACCTTTTTATCCCACAAGAACAGCGTCACCAGCACGAGCCACAACACACCGCTGGCGAGGTTGAACAGGCTAAACAAGCCATTGCCTCCCAGCCAATAGATGTGTTTACTCAGCTCAATGCCAACCGTGAAAATCAGCATTTGCAACATGCCCATCGCGGCGGAAACCGTCCCTTTACTCATGTCACTGGCGAACAGCGTCAGGCGCACCATGCCCGCATTGGCAAGGCCAATGCCAAAGGCATAAAAACTTAACCCTGCGGTCATCCACAGATAGGCGTGAGACGAGACAACCGTCGCGGCTGCCGCCAATATCAAGCCGAACATAATCGGATATCCACCCGCGATAATCAGCGAACGTACCGTGCGGCGAGAGGTCTGGCGCGCCAGCACCAGGTTACCGAGGATCAGCGCGCCAAAAATCGGCACCTGCAACAGGCCATATTCATAGCTGCTGGCCTGCTCACCGCTGATGATAATGACCGGAGACTGCGCAATCCACGCCAGCAGCGGCAGGCTAACAAAGCCCGTTGCCAGCGCCCCGGCGACAAACCGGCCATTTCTCAGTACCAGGTTATAATCATGCCCCAGCTCTTTTAGCGACAGTTTTTCGCCAATGCGGGTTGCGCTTTCCGGCATCGCTTTATACAGGCCAACGTAGGCAATCGCCGCCAGTACTGCAAACAGAATAAACATGCTTTCCCAGCGCGCGACATGTACCCACGCAGCACCCACCAGCGGCCCCAATAGAGGGGCAATCAGCGCCACGTTCGCCATCAGCGCCGTTATTTTGATACAGGTGGCCTCGTCAAACGACTCCTGAATGGCGGCGTAACCCACTGCGCCAATAAAGCACAGGCTTATCCCCTGTAAAAAGCGCAGGAAGGTGAATTGCTCAATATTACTGACCAGCAGGGTTGCAAGGCAGGTAATGATAAACCAGATAACCCCAGTCAACATTACCGGACGGCGGCCAATACGGTCAGACAGAGGGCCAAGCAGCCATTGCAGGAACATGCCACCGGCCATGTAGGCCGTCATTGATGTCGGAACCCATTCGTCGCCAGCGTTAAATTCTTTCACCACCGCAAGCATACCCGGCTGGATCATATCGTTGCCGATATAGGTAGAAAACTCATAGAGCACCAGGCAAAGCGGGAACAGGATCGCCTTACGCCCTAAACGTTTTCGAGAAGAAGAGGAACTGTCCATAATAGGCTCGCATCCATAATAAAAACACGCCAGTTTAATCAATGCACAATAGTGGTGATAGTTAATTATCACGCACAATAATAATTTCGCACAATTTGCAGCCGTTAAGATTGGCTTAAGGTAGCAGGCGCTATACTCTACGCCATCCAATACAAGGCCTTAATGTCGCCCACGTATACGCTGATAGCGCGATTCAGACAATACCGCTTTACCGTCGTGGCCCGACTTTTTAAGGTAGCCGTCATAAAACCGTCATTTGTGAAGCCTGAACTTTATGCTGGAAAACCTTAACCACTCGCTATTTTTGCTTATCAACGCCACCCCCGACTCCGCGCCGTGGGTTATTTCATTAGCGACATTTATTGCTCAGGACTTAATTCTGATAGTGCCTCTGCTCGCCGCTGCCATGTGGCTATGGGGAGAACGTCAACAGGTTCACGCGCAGCGCCATCTGGTAATCAAAGTGGCGCTGGCGATTGCCGTCAGCCTGTCGCTCTCGTGGGTAATTGGTCAGATATTCCCGCACGAACGGCCTTTTGTGATGAATCTGGGCTATAACTTCCTGCATCACGCGCCGGATAACTCCTTCCCAAGCGATCATGGCACGGCGATTTTCACTTTCGCCCTCGCCTTCCTGTTCTGGCATCGCGTGTGGTCTGGTCTGCTTCTGCTGGTCATTGGCGTCGCCATCGCCTGGTCACGCGTCTATCTTGGCGTTCACTGGCCGATGGACATGCTCGGCGGTTTCCTGAGCGGCCTGGTCGGTTGCCTGATATCACAAATGCTGTGGCAATTCGCGGGCGCAACGCTTTACCCTCGTTTGCAGCGAATTTACCGACTGATCTTCTCTGTGCCGATTCGTAAAGGCTGGGTACGTGACTAGCCTTGCGCTCACAGGTAAAATACTGCGCTGAGCCTCGACAATCTTAGCGGGGCATTTCCGGCAGAGGAATTATGGAAACACGACGCGACGAGCGAATTGGTCAACTGATTCAGGCACTGAAACGTAGCGACAAGCTGCATTTAAAAGAAGCGGCAGCGTTGCTCGGCGTTTCCGAAATGACGATTCGTCGCGATCTCAACAGCGAAAGCGGCCCTGTGGTGCTGCTCGGCGGCTATGTAGTGCTGGAGCCACGCAGCGTGCCTCATTATCTGCTCAGCGACCAAAAAACGCGGCTGGTTGAAGAAAAGAAGCGGGCAAGCCGCCATGCGGCAAAACTGCTGAAAGCGCATCAGATGGCATTTTTCGATTGCGGAACCACCACGCCGTGGATAATCGATGCTATTGATAACGACCTGCCGTTTACCGCCGTCTGCTATTCGCTGAATACCTTTCTCGCACTGCAAGAAAAGCCCA
>JBOFJM010000442.1:0-1638 GCA_051656825.1 Kluyvera sp. | reverse complement strand
GCGAACTATCAAATCAAAATTCACGACGGGCCGCCGGTTAATCGCCATCGCCCGTCAGTTGATGTGCTGTTTCATTCGGTCGCGAAGCACGCGGGGCGCAACGCCGTGGGGGTTATCCTCACCGGTATGGGCAACGATGGTGCGGCCGGGATGCTAGCGATGTATCAGGCGGGAGCCTGGACCATCGCGCAGAATGAAGCCAGTTGTGTGGTGTTCGGCATGCCGCGTGAGGCCATCAATAGCGGTGGCGTTAGCGAAGTGGTTTGCCTTAGCCAGGTCAGCCAGCAGATGCTGGCAAAAATCAGTGTCGGACAGGCAATACGTATTTGAATCAGGAGTATTATTTTATGGCGGATAAAGAGCTTAAGTTTTTAGTCGTGGATGACTTTTCCACCATGCGTCGCATTGTGCGCAACCTGCTAAAAGAGTTGGGGTTCAACAACGTTGAAGAAGCCGAAGATGGCGTTGATGCGTTAAACAAACTACAAGCTGGCGGGTTTGGTTTTGTCATTTCTGACTGGAACATGCCAAATATGGATGGGCTGGAGCTGCTGAAAACAATTCGCGCCGACGGCGGCATGGCAGCCATGCCGGTGCTGATGGTGACCGCAGAAGCCAAGAAAGAGAACATTATTGCCGCTGCGCAGGCAGGTGCAAGCGGATACGTGGTTAAGCCATTTACCGCCGCGACACTCGAAGAGAAGCTGAACAAGATCTTCGAGAAACTGGGTATGTAAGGTGACTAACATGATGCAATCTTTCATTAAGCCCGGCGATGAACACTCTGCTGCGGATATTATTAGCCGCATTGGCAACCTGACCCGTATGCTGCGCGATAGCCTGCGCGAGCTGGGGTTGGATCAGGCCATTGCGGAAGCGGCAGAGGCGATTCCTGATGCCCGCGATCGTCTGGACTATGTCGTACAGATGACGGCGCAAGCGGCAGAGCGTGCGCTCAACAGCGTTGAAGCCTCGCAGCCGCATCAGGACGAAATGGAAAAAGGGGCGAAAGCCCTAAGCCAGCGCTGGGATGCATGGTTTGAAAACCCGATAGAGCTGGCTGATGCGCGTGATTTGGTCAGTGATACACGCAAATATCTGGGCGATGTGCCGGGGCATACCAGCTTCACTAACGCGCAACTGCTTGAAATCATGATGGCGCAGGATTTCCAGGATCTTACCGGCCAGGTTATCAAACGCATGATGGATGTTATCCAGGAAATTGAGCGCCAGTTGCTGATGGTGTTGCTGGAGAATATCCCGGAGCAGGGCGCGCGCACGAAACGTGAAACCGATAGCTTACTCAATGGCCCACAGGTAGATACCTCGAAAGCCGGTGTCGTCGCCAGCCAGGATCAGGTTGATGACCTACTCGATAGCCTCGGGTTCTGATCCGTAGCGCTTTATTTGCAGACCCGGCAGGCGCTCGCCGCCGGGCATTCTTACACGGGATTTCATGTAGGCCTGATAAGCAAAGCGCCATCAGGCGATGGCAACCACCGTGCCGGATGGCGGCGTAACGCCTTATCCGGCCTACAAATCCACGCAAATGTCGGCATACAAACCCACGTAGGCCTGATAAGCGCAGCGCCATCTGGCGATGGCAGCTACCGTGCCGGATGGCGGCGCAAGCGCCTT
>JBOFJM010000441.1:0-1759 GCA_051656825.1 Kluyvera sp. | reverse complement strand
GCTTTCTCGAAGCGCTGACCGCTGGCGGCAATGGTCACCACCGTTTGATATTGCCCTTCGGCGGCCAGCAACGCGCCTAAATCGGCCTCGCGAATGTCAGGCTCTACGGCGTCCAGCGCGCGCAACATGCAGTTGGAGGCCAGGTTAGCACCGTATTCATAATGGGCAATTTCGTTGGCGTTATTCACCGTCCTGGCGCCGTTATCACCGCCGATAAACAGGGCGGCGGCGTTTTCTATCAGCGTATCGGCGGCAACGCTTGCCTGAATCGCCTCAACAATAAAGTACGGTAGGTCAAAATAGTGGCGGTTATCGGTGTGGGCGGAGGTAAACATCTTCCAGCCGACCAGGCCTACTTTTTTTGCCGCGCTGAGTCCAGATGCCTGTAATAGCTCGGCAAGTGGCCTGTCGTTATTCATCGGCTGATTAGGTAATGAAAATAGCGGGCAGTGTTTGAGGGTCACCGGCAGGCGTGAATGGTGGGCCATCTTCAGGTTCTCATTGCCCAGAATCGCGGTGGCGTGGCCGGATTTTTCCAGCACCAGCAGGCCTTCTTCAAAGCGGGGAATAAAACCGGTCAGGTACTCGAAATTGCTGCCGTGCTCTTTATCGGCATAAATGACGATAGCGTCAAAACCGGCGGCGTGCATCCGCGTCAGAACGCGGTTTTTACGTTCCAGTAGGGTGGCGTCGGTCAACGCAACCGGTGGCACATTATTGAACTGGCGCGGCGCGCGGGTCGTGCGTAGCTGGATACCTTTCGGGTTCATTATTCACCTCCTGATGTGCAGATTATTCTGGCTCTCCTGGGCAGTGGAAAGCTGCCTTCAGAGAGGTTACCATAGCGCCTCTTTTTTTTCCGGGTAACGATATGCGTGTATTACTGGCACCGATGGAAGGTGTGCTCGATTCGCTGGTGCGCGAGCTGCTGACCGAAGTGAATGATTATGATCTGTGCATCACCGAATTTTTGCGCGTGGTGGATCAACTGCTGCCGGTAAAATCGTTCTACAGACACTGCCCGGAACTGCACAATCAAAGCCGAACGCCTTCTGGCACGCTGGTACGCGTCCAACTGCTGGGGCAGTATCCACAGTGGTTGGCGGAAAACGCCGCCAGAGCGGTCGAACTGGGCTCGTGGGGGGGGGGATTTCAACTGCGGTTGCCCGTCGAAATCGGTTAACGGTAGCGGTGGTGGCGCAACGTTGCTGAAAGATCCTGAGATGATTTATCAGGGGGCAAAAGCCATGCGGGAAGCTGTGCCCGCGCATTTGCCGGTGACGGAGCTGGTGGTGCACGGTCGTACCAAAGAAGACGGCTATAAAGCGGATCGTATCAACTGGCAGGCGATTGCTGAAATCCGCCAGCGTCTGACCATTCCGGTTATCGCCAACGGTGAAATCTGGGACTGGCAGAGCGCGCAAGCGTGCATGAACGCAACCGGCTGCGATGCCGTGATGATTGGCCGTGGTGCGCTGAACGTGCCAAACCTTAGCCGGGTGATTAAATACAACGAACCGCGCCTGCCGTGGCCGCAGGTGGTTGAGCTACTGCAAAAATACACTCGCCTTGAAAAACAAGGTGATACCGGGCTGTATCACGTTGCGCGCATTAAGCAGTGGCTGGGCTATCTGCGCAAAGAATACGAAGAAGCCACCACGCTGTTTACCGCCGTGCGGGCGCTGCAAGAGTCGAAGCGCATTGCCGAGGTGATTAACGGCTGGCGCGGATAAAGTATCCGATCCGTATCACAAATTTC
>JBOFJM010000440.1:0-2428 GCA_051656825.1 Kluyvera sp. | reverse complement strand
GTACTGGCGTGAAGCTCAATCGGCGGGATATCTAGCTGCAAAATGCCCATATCCTGAACAATCAGCGCGTCAGCGCCAGCTTCGTATAATTGGGTAATCAGCTTTTGCGCGGGTTCCAGCTCGTCATCATGCAAAATGGTGTTAAGCGTAATGAAAATTTTGGCCCCATAACGATGGGCAAACGGAACCAGTTCCGCAATGTCCTGCAAGCTGTTGCTGGCGTTATGGCGGGCGCCAAAACCAGGGCCGCCAATGTAAACGGCGTCAGCACCATGAAGGATCGCTTCGCGGGCGATAGCCGTATCGCGAGCCGGGCTGAGTAATTCAAGACAAGAGAGTTCTGCTGGCGCATACAATCGAGGTTATCCAGTAGGGTCACAAAATGGCGGCTATTGTAGCCAGAAGCCGCCGGAACGAAAACAGTTTCACCGCCACATCGCGCTCATTTCCGGCAACACTTAGCCAAAATGAGCATTTCCGCAGGCGGCAGACGTGGGTTACAGTCAGCCGGTATTTCGGACCTCCTCGTAACGACCACGTTATGATTCATTGTTGTGATTTGCCGCAGGCTTGCCTGCGGCTTTTTCTTTGGGATAATGAATAATAGAGTGGAAATGCACGGTCTGCTCGCCGCTATTGCGATAAGCATGAGCTTCATCACCGGCAAAACGCAGGCCTTGCCCCGCCGCCAACGTGCGCCATGCGCCGTTGATGCGCATATCCAGCGTGCCGCTAATCACCACGACATGTTCAATAACGCCTTTTTCATGCGCGCTAGACTCGCTGAGCGCCCCCGGTGCGAGGGTAATGGAGAAATGGTCAAAACACAGCTCCGCATCCCACGGGAAGACGGGCGTGACCACCATCGACTGTTGCTGCGGGTCAAACGCCTGCTCATCGGACGGCTCTGTCGGAGTGATAAACAGCGAAAACGGTACGTTCAGGCCAGTGGCGATTTTCCATAATGTCGCCACCGTCGGGCTGGACTCATTTCGTTTAATCTGCCCCAGCATGGCTTTCGACACGCCGGTCTCTTCTGCCAATTTTGACAGGCTCCAGCCGCGCTGCTGGCGCTGGGTTTTTAGCGTCGTTGCCAGATGTTGCGCAATATTCATTCAACCTCCCTTTCTTGCCTTGCCGAAGTATACCCCACTCAAACCTTGCAGGCTTAGTTCATCAGCTTCTGATTGTGCGCTATAACGCACAATGCTACATTCTGCGGATGTTATAACGCACAAGAGATGATTATGCGCACCGCTTTTGTTCCTTTTCCAACCCTTCTGGCCGGATTTGTCGCCGTGCTGGTAGGCTACGCCAGTTCAGCGGCGATTATCTGGCAAGCGGCCGCCGCCGCAGGAGCCAGCGCGCTGCAAATATCCGGCTGGATGACGGCGCTCGGCCTCGCGATGGGCGTGAGCACGCTGCTGTTAACCTTGTGGCGCAAAGTGCCTATTCTCACCGCCTGGTCAACCCCCGGCGCGGCGCTATTGGTTGGCGGGTTGCAAGGCGCGACGCTGAATGACGCCGTGGGGATTTTTATCTTTGCTAATGGCCTGATTGTGCTTTGCGGCCTTACCGGTTGGTTTGCCCGGTTGATGAAGCTGATACCGCATTCTCTGGCAGCGGCTATGCTGGCGGGTATTTTGCTGCGCTTTGGTTTGCAGGCGTTCGGCACGCTTGAAGGGCACTTGCTGCTGTGCGGCAGTATGTTAGCAGGTTGGCTGCTGTTTAAGGCGCTGGCCCCGCGCTACGCGGTTGTGGCGGCGCTGGTCATCGGTATTGTGGTGGCAGCATTAAAAGGTGACGTTGTCACCAATTCATTAGCGCTGACCTTCGTGACGCCGCAGTTTATCGCCCCGCACTTCTCCCTGACCCAGTTATTGAGTATTGGCGTGCCGTTTTTCCTCGTGACGATGGCATCACAAAATGCCCCCGGGCTTGCCACATTGCAGGCTTCAGGTTACGCAGTGCCGGTTTCACCGTTGATTGTTATTACCGGTGCATTGGGTTTGTTACTCGCCCCTTTTGGCGTTTATTCGGTATGCATTGCCGCCATCACCGCTGCGATTTGCCAAAGCCCGGATGCCCACCCAGAGCCGCACAAACGCTGGCTGGCCGCAGCGGCAGCCGGTGTTTTTTATCTGCTGGCAGGGATCTTTGGCGGCTCGATTACGGCCTTAATGGCAGCGCTACCTGCCGTGTGGATCCAGATGCTGGCGGGGCTGGCACTGCTGGGAACGTTGGGCGGTAGTCTGTTTCAGGCGCTGGCGTCGGCTCATGAACGCGATGCCGCGATGGTGACTTTCTTAGTCACCGCCAGTGGCATTACGCTTGCGGGCGTCGGCTCGGCATTTTGGGGGCTGATCGTGGGCGGCGTCAGCTTTGCGCTACTGTCCCGCAAGACCACTGCGTAGCTGCGAAGGCGTGG
>JBOFJM010000439.1:0-4564 GCA_051656825.1 Kluyvera sp. | reverse complement strand
CACGCCGCTGAAACTGGTGTGGGACGGTGAACTGCTGGAAAAACTGGCAGCCAAAGAGGGAAAAGCGCTGTCGGATAAAACCATCGACGCGGCGTTTCCTTATTATCAACGCCGCCTGAAGGCGACTCATGACGGCCTGACGGTGACTTTTGGCAAGGTGCGCGCCGACTCCGCGCTGATGACCTCCGGTGAATCCCAGTATCAGATTCATCGCTCGCTGGCGACCAATACCAAAATTGAAGGCCACCGTTTTACCAGCACCGCGCACATCAACGGCTCCACCACGCTCTACACCACCTATTCGCATCTGCTGACAGCCGAGCAAGTGCTGCATGAGAAAACGCAGATTTGCGATATTCTGGCGCGTCCGGCCTATTACCTGAACGCCTCCGCGCAGCGTTGGGAAGGGTATCTGCAAAAAGGGCTGACCAACCCGGATGCCACCGCCGAACAGACGCGCGTGGCGGTAAAAGCCATTGAAACGCTGAATGGTAACTGGCGCGCACCCGGCGGGGCAGTGCAGCACAACACCGTCACGCCATCGGTGACGGGGCGTTGGTTCTCCGGCAACCAGACCTGGCCGTGGGATACCTGGAAACAGGCCTACGCGATGGCGCATTTCAACCCAGAAATAGCCAAAGAGAATATTCGCGCCGTGTTCTCCTGGCAGATTAAGCCTGATGACAAGGTACGCCCGCAGGATGCCGGATTTGTTCCTGATTTGATTGCCTGGAACCTCAGCCCGGAACGCGGCGGTGACGGCAGCAACTGGAACGAGCGGAACACCAAGCCAAGCCTGGCCGCGTGGTCGGTGATGGAGGTGTACAACGCCACCAAAGATAAAGCCTGGCTCCAGGAGATGTATCCGAAGCTGGTGGCGTATCACGACTGGTGGTTGCGCAACCGCGACCATAACGGCAACGGCGTGCCGGAATATGGCGCAACACGCGACAAAGCGCATAACACCGCCAGCGGCGAGATGCTGTTTACGCTGAAAAAGGGCGCGCAACAGCAGACGCTTTCTGGCCTGAAAACCTATGAAAGCGTAACGGCGAAAGGTGATTACGACAGCCTGGAGATCCCCGCGCAGGTGGCGGCGTCCTGGGAATCGGGGCGTGATGATGCGGCGGTCTTTGGTTTTATCGATAAAGAACAGTTGGATAAATATGTCGCCAACGGCGGCAAGCGTAGCGACTGGACGGTGAAGTTTGCTGAAAACCGCGATCGGCAGGGCAATTTGCTCGGTTACTCGCTGATGCAGGAGTCGGTTGACCAGGCGAGCTATATGTACAGCGATAACCACTATCTGGCGGAAATGGCGACAATTTTGGGCAAGCCGGAGGAGGCGAAACGCTATCAGGCGCTGGCGCAGAAACTGGCGGATTACATCAATACCTGCATGTTCGATCCGCAGAGCAAGTTCTATTACGACATCCGCATTGAAGATCAACCGCTGGCGAACGGCTGCGCCGGTAAGCCCATTGTGGAACGTGGCAAAGGGCCGGAGGGCTGGTCGCCTCTGTTTAACGGTGCGGCGACGCAGCAACATGCCGACGATGTGATTTCTGTGATGCTCGATAACAACGAGTTCAACACCTTTGTGCCGTTGGGGACGGCGGCGTTAACCAACCCGGCGTTTGGCCCGGATATTTACTGGCGCGGGCGCGTTTGGGTTGATCAACTGTGGTTTGGTCTGAAAGGTATGGAGCGTTACGGTCATCGTGAAGAGGCGCTAGAGCTGGCTGATGCGTTCTTTAAACATGCCAAAGGCTTAACTTCGGATGGCCCTATTCAGGAAAACTATAACCCGTTGACCGGAGCCCAGCAGGGCGCACCGAACTTTTCCTGGAGTGCTGCGCATTTGTATATGTTGTATAACGAGTTTTTCAGAAAGCAGTAATAAAACGGGCGATAATTTTTGCGGATAAGCAGGCCGGATAAGCGCGAGCGCTATCCGGCCTTTTCTTGAGTACCAGAGCCTCGTCTCTCCCTGAGGGAGAAAGGGACGGTTTACTCCACGGCAAACATTTTATCCAGGCGGCTATACCCCAGCCCGTTGATTTTCTTCACCTTAATCTGCACCGGGATCCGCTCTTTCATCGCTTCAACGTGACTTATCACGCCGATGATTTTGCCGCTGGCATTGAGCGTGTCCAGTGCGTCGAGCGCGGTATCCAGCGTTTCGCTGTCCAGCGTGCCGAAACCTTCATCCAGGAACAGCGAGTCGATACGCGTTTTATGGCTGACCAGATCAGAAAGCGCCAACGCCAACGCAAGGCTCACAAGGAAACTTTCCCCGCCAGAGAGCGTACGAGTATCGCGTACCGCATCGGCCTGCCAGGTATCTACTACCTCCAGTTCCAGCGCATCGCTGGCTTTACGTTGCAGTAAATAGCGGCCATGCAGGCGACTGAGCTGCTCGTTAGCCAGCCATACCAGGTTATCCAGCGTCAGCCCCTGGGCAAATTTACGGAATTTATCCCCCTCTTTGGAGCCAATTAGCGCATTTAAATGCGCCCAATCTTCCAGCACCGCGTTGGCTTTTTCTATCTCCAGGAACAGTGCTTGTTGTTGCTGGCGGTTTTCTTCGTCTTGTTTCAACTGCTGGCGTATTTCGCCCTGGTGCTCGCTGTTTTCACGAAGCTGGCGGGCAATCTGCTGAAGCTGCGTATGTGCCTCGGCAAGCGTGAACTCCGGCGTAAGCGTTGCCGGACACTGCGCCAGATGGCGGGCGATGGCGTCCTGCACCTGTGTTGCCAGCGTCTGGCTTTGCTGATGTTGCGACTCCAGCGACTGTTTCAACTGATCCAGGCGTTGGCGCTCGGTGTTGTCCAGCAGGGCGGCGAGGAAATCCTGGCGATCGGTGAAGTGGGAGTCGGCAAGCGCCTGGTCGAAGGCCTGCTCTGCCTGCTGTAGGCGCTGATTTTCCAGCGTTTCTTGCTGTTGCAACGTTTGCCACTGGCTTTCCAGTGATACGCACTCGTGGTGCACTTTCAGCCAGCCGTCGAGAGCAACCGGTTCGCCGTCGTCAGAATGTTTCGCCGCTGGCAGCGTGTCCAATAATGGCTGGATCAGCGCTAGCTGTTGCTGAATATCCTGGTTCTGTTTCTGTTGTTGCTGCCAGCGTTGAGTCTCCGCTTCGCGCGCGGCAAGCCAGCTATTTTCCTCACCGGCTGCTGGGAGCGTTAAAGCAAAATTGGCCAGCGTTTGGCTGAGTGCAGCGCTGCGTTGTTCCAGCTCCTCGCGCAGATGCGCGTGCTGCCCCTGCAATTCGCGAATTTGCCCTTCAATCGCCAGCCGTTGGCTGTGCTGATAGCGCTGCTGTTCGGCATCTTCCTGTGCTGCCAGCCAGCCGCCAATATCGTCGGTGGGTTGCAGTGCGATCCCCAGGCTTTCCGTGACCGTTTGCCATTGTGAGGTAAGTGCTTGCTCGCGCTGGGAAAGCGACTGTAACTCGTCGTTTTCTTGCTGCTGCTGTTTTTGCAGCGCTTCTTGTTGACCCCGCAGCGCAGCGCCGTCTTCCGCAAGTTTTGCGACCTCTTTTTCCAGCGCGTCGCGGCGGGATTTATTGACGTCGGGGGTCAGCGCCTGATATTCCGCCAGCGCTGGATGCTCAATGGAACCGCACAGCGGGCAGGCCGCGCCAGGCTGCAAGCGGGCGCGCTCGGCTTCGAGGCGCACAATCGTCGCTTCCAGCTCGCAAAGTGCCTTCACATCCGCCAACTGCTGCTTTTTATCTTTATAGACTAGGCGAAGTGAGTTGAGGTCGGCGGTGATTTTTTCCAACTGCTGCTGACGCTGCAACTGCGCGTCGGTGAGCTGCTGGCGGCGCGTTTGCAGCGGGAGAAACTGGCCGTGCAGGCTGTTCAACTGCTGGCGTTGCGGGCGCGCGGCGGCGTGTTGGGCTATCTGAGCGGCAACCTCTTCAGCACTGAGCGTGAGTGCCGTGGGCGGCAACTGAGCAAGCTGTTTTTCCAGCTCATGCAGGCGCTGTTGGTGATTTTGTAGCTGGGTGCGCTCTCTGGTCTGTTGGGCAAACGCCCCGCGCCAGCCGGTTAGCTCAGCGTGCCAGTGCTGAATAGATTCATGTTCCTGCAACCACTGATGCAACTGTTTTTGCGTCTGTTGCAAGGCCGAGAACTGACGCTCGGCGGCGTTGCGAATGCGGTCGCGCAGCGCCAGCGTCTCATGTAAGCGAGTATTTACTTGCCGCGCTTGCTGGTGGGTTTTTGCCACCGTCGCCGTCTGCTCTTGCATTAGCGCCCAGCGAGGGCGTAATGCCTCGGCAGGCTGCGCACGTTGCAGCGCGGCAAGCTGCGGCTGTGCGGCTTCCAGTGCCTGTTGGGCATCAACCAGCGCCCGTTGTGTTTTTTGGCGCTCCTGCTCCAGTTCGCCCTGACGCGCCAGCCACTGTTGATGTTGCATCGCGTGGGTTTGCTGCTGTTGCCACTGTTGCTCATCATGAGTGAGTGCCTGCAAACTTTGCTGCAACGCCTGCTGTTGCTCGTCGTTTAACAGGCTGACGCCGCTGGCCTGTGCGTTTAGCGTGTCTAATGTGGCGCGC
>JBOFJM010000438.1:0-9000 GCA_051656825.1 Kluyvera sp. | reverse complement strand
CGGGATCGTAACAGGTCACCACAAAACTTTTTGTACCTGCGGGGACGTCATCCCACGCCAGATGGGGAGAAAGATTTCCGCCGTCATAGCCCATGCCATTAAAAACCTGGCTGTGGGGGAGTTTTTCGCCATCACGCAGATCGTGGCTGACTAATTTCATCGACTGCCTCCTTTGTTAATCGACTGATTAACAAAGGAGTGTAGCGGCTAGCGAACGAAATTTCTGCGCTTTAATCGATAAAAAATGTTTCTTGTTCAACCGCCAGACAGACCGATCGGGTCAGGCGTGTCAACTGCTCCGGGGCGATGAGATAAGGGGGCATCAGGTAAATCAGGCGGCCAAAAGGACGGATCCAGACGCCTTGCTCGACGAAGAAACGCTGCAAGCGCGCCATATTGACCGGATAGCGCGTTTCTACCACGCCAATTGCCCCCAGCACGCGCACATCGGCAACCCACGGTGAATCACTGGCGGGAGCCAGTTCACGCTTCAACTGGCGCTCAATGGCGGCAACCTGCGTTTGCCACTCGCCGCTCTCCAGTATGGCAAGGCTTTCCGTGGCGACCGCGCAGGCCAGCGGGTTAGCCATAAACGTCGGCCCGTGCATAAAGCAGCCCGCCTCGCCATTGCTGATGGTTTGTGCAACCTGACGAGTGGTGATGGTGGCGGATAACGTCATCGTACCGCCGGTCAACGCTTTGCCGAGGCACAGAATATCGGCGCTGATCCCCGCGTGTTCACAGGCGAACAGCTTGCCGGTACGGCCAAATCCGGTGGCTATCTCATCGGCAATCAGCAATATGCCTTCGCGGTCACACATTTTACGAATACGTTTGAGCCACTCAGGGTGATACATCCGCATCCCCCCCGCTCCCTGCACGATAGGCTCGATAATCACCGCTGCAATTTCATGACGATGCGCCGCCATCAGGCGTGCAAATGACACCATATCGTATTCGTCCCACTCACCGTCAAAACGGCTGTGTGGTGCAGGAGCGAACAGGTTTTCCGGCAAATACCCCTTCCACAGGCTGTGCATCGAATTATCCGGGTCGCATACCGACATCGCCCCGAACGTATCGCCGTGATAACCGTTGCGGAAGGTCAGAAAACGCTGACGTGGCTCGCCCTTAGCCTGCCAGTACTGCAAGGCCATTTTCATCGCCACTTCCACCGCCACCGATCCTGAATCCGCGAGGAAAACGCACTCCAGCGGCTCCGGCGTCATCGCGACCAGCTTGCGGCACAGCGCGACGGCAGACGGGTGCGTTATCCCGCCAAACATCACATGCGACATCTGGTCGATTTGCGTTTTCATCGCCGCATTGAGGCGTGGGTGATTGTAGCCGTGAATGGTCGCCCACCAGGACGACATACCGTCAACCAGACGGTCGCCGTTGGCAAGCTGTAGCTCACAGCCTTCGGCAGAAACTACCGGATACACCGGCAGTGGCGCGGTCATTGAAGTGTAGGGATGCCAGATATGGCGTTGATCGAAGGCGAGATCGTCCGTTGTCATAATCGACTTGTAAACCATTTTGAAAAGTTTTGGGTTTACGAGTATAAACCGATCCGAAAATTAACAAAACCCCCGGAGAAGCCAATGGCTCACCCTTTACGCTGGACAATGTCGCAAGTTACCGCTCTTTTCGAAAAACCCCTGCTGGATTTACTGTTTGAAGCTCAGCAAGTTCATCGCCAGCATTTCGACCCACGTCAGGTGCAGGTCAGTACGCTACTGTCGATTAAAACCGGCGCGTGCCCGGAAGACTGCAAATACTGCCCGCAAAGCTCGCGCTACAAAACCGGGCTGGAAAGCGAGCGCCTGATGGAAGTCGAACAGGTGCTGGACTCGGCGCGCAAAGCCAAGCAGGCAGGCTCTACCCGTTTTTGTATGGGAGCTGCATGGAAAAACCCGCACGACCGCGATATGCCATACCTCGAACAGATGGTGCAGGGCGTGAAAGAAATGGGGCTGGAAGCCTGTATGACGCTCGGCACGTTGTCCGATAGCCAGGCGCAGCGTCTGGCATCAGCGGGGCTGGATTACTACAACCACAACCTCGACACCTCGCCGGAATTTTACGGCAACATCATCACCACGCGCAGCTATCAGGAACGCCTGGACACGCTGGATAAAGTGCGCGATGCCGGGATTAAAGTCTGCTCTGGCGGGATTGTCGGTTTAGGCGAAACAGTGACCGACCGCGCTGGGCTATTGCTGCAACTGGCTAATCTGCCGACGCCGCCGGAAAGCGTGCCTATCAATATGCTGGTGAAAGTAAAAGGGACGCCGCTGGCGGATAACGACGACGTAGATGCCTTTGATTTTATTCGCACTATTGCCGTTGCGCGGATCATGATGCCGACTTCGCACGTACGTCTTTCTGCGGGGCGCGAGCAGATGAACGAGCAAACGCAAGCCATGTGCTTTATGGCTGGCGCGAATTCTATTTTCTACGGCTGCAAACTGCTGACCACCCCGAACCCGGAAGAAGACAAAGACTTGCAGTTGTTCCGAAAAATAGGGTTAAACCCGCAGCAAACCACGGTTACTGCCGGGGACAACGAGCAGCAACAGCGTCTGGAACAGGCGCTGATGACGCCAGATACCGAGGAATACTACAACGCGGCGGCGGTATGAGCTGGCAACAACGCATCGAACACGCGGTTGCTGAACGCCACGAAGCGCAGGCTTTTCGCCGCCGCCAACCGCTGCAACAAGGCGCAGGGCGCTGGCTGGTGTGCGGCGAGCGCCGCTATCGCAATTTCTCCAGTAATGACTATTTAGGGCTGAGCCAGCACCCGCAAGTGATACGCGCCTGGCAGCATGGGGCGGAGCTATACGGCGTTGGCTCCGGCGGCTCCGGTCATGTAACGGGCTATCACCAGGCGCATCAGCGCCTGGAAGAGCAGCTTGCCGACTGGCTGGGCTATGACCGCGCGCTGCTGTTTATCTCCGGCTTTGCCGCGAATCAGGCGGTGATTGCCGCGCTGGCAGGCCGTGAAGACCGCATTGTCGCCGACCGCTTAAGCCATGCCTCACTGCTGGAAGCGGCGGCGCAAAACGCCGCACAGCTTCGGCGTTTTCAACACAACGACAGCCAGCACCTCGCCCGGCTGTTGGCGGCGCCGTGCGACGGGCAGCAACTGGTGGTGACGGAGGGCGTGTTCAGTATGGACGGCGACCGTGCACCGCTGGCAGACATCGCCCTCGCCGCGCGGCAGGCCGAGGCCTGGCTGATGGTTGATGACGCGCACGGTATTGGCGTTGACGGCGACAACGGGCGCGGCAGTTGCCAGCAGCAGGGCGTTCATCCTGAATTGCTGGTTGTGACCTTTGGTAAAGCGTTTGGCCTGAGCGGCGCGGCGGTATTATGCAGCCATGTGGTGGCGGATTACTTTTTGCAGTTTGCCCGCCACTTGATTTACAGCACCGCCATGCCCCCTGCACAAGCGCTGGCGCTCCAGGCGGCGTTGGCGGTCATTCAGAGCGACGACGGGCAGCAGCGGCGTGAAACGTTGGCGCAGCGCGTGGCTGAATTTCGCCACGGAGCCAGCGGGCTGGCCTACCCGTTAAGCGACTCACAAAGCGCTATTCAGCCGCTGATCGTCGGCGACAATGCCCGGACGCTACAGTTGGCTGAACGGCTGCGCGAACAGGGCTGTTGGGTGACGGCTATCCGCCCGCCGACAGTGCCAGCGGGCACTGCGCGCCTGCGCCTGACGCTGACCGCCGCTCATCAGGCGCAGGATATTACGCATCTGCTGGAGGTGTTGCATGGCGAGGGTTGATAAACAGGCCGTGGCAGCCGCGTTTAGTCGCGCGGCAACCTCTTATCATCAACATGATGAACTCCAGCGCCGAAGTGCCGCGCATTTACTGGAACAGCTTCCACCTCAGACGTTTGAAACGGTGCTGGATGCCGGATGCGGGCCGGGGAGCTATAGCCGTTATTGGCGCGACAGAGGCAGCCATGTCACCGCATTAGATCTCTGTGCCGAGATGCTGGAACAGGCGCAGCGCCAACAGGCCGCAGACCGCTATCTGCTGGCGGATATTGAAGATATACCGCTGCCCGGCGGCGAGTTTTCTTTGGTGTGGAGCAATCTGGCGATTCAGTGGTGTAGCGACATTGATGTGGCGCTTGCCGGTTTGTATCGCCAGCTTAGCCCCGGCGGTACGCTGGCGTTTACGACCCTGACGGCAGGGTCGTTACCCGAGTTAAATCAAGCCTGGCAAGCGGTGGATAATCATCCGCACGCAAATCGTTTTCTGGCGGAGGAAACGCTGTGCGCAGCGCTGGCGGGCTTCAATGCGCGTTGTACTTCAACCACCATGACTTTGCCATTCCCCGATGCATTAAGTGCAATGCGCTCGCTGAAAGGGATAGGCGCGACGCACCTCCATCAGGGGCGTAGCCCGCTACCGCTGACGCGCGGCAGGCTACAACAACTGCAACTGGCGTGGCCGTCGCAAGCGGGGGAATACCCGCTGACTTACCATCTTTTTACAGGAGTGATTACGCGTGACTAAACGCTACTATGTGACCGGAACCGATACCGAAGTGGGAAAAACGGTGGTCAGCACTGCGTTATTGCAAGCCGCCGCATTGCGCGGCTGGCGAACTGCGGGCTACAAACCGGTGGCCTCCGGCAGTGAAATGACGGATGAAGGGTTGCGCAATAGCGATGCTCTGGCACTACAGCGCAACAGCGTGTTGCCGCTAACCTACGAACAGGTAAATCCGTATACCTTTGCCGAGCCGACCTCTCCGCATATTATCAGCGCCGATGAACAGCGCCCGATTGAAGCCAGCGTGCTGTCTGCGGGCCTGCGCGCGTTAGAAACGCAGGCTGACTGGGTGTTGGTTGAAGGCGCGGGGGGCTGGTTTACGCCGCTATCGCCGACGTTAACGCTGGCCGACTGGGTGCTGGCGGAGCAACTGCCGGTGATTCTGGTGGTGGGCGTTAAGCTTGGCTGTATCAACCACGCGCTATTAACCGCACAGGCCATTCAACAAGCGGGGCTGCGACTGGCGGGCTGGGTTGCGAACGATGTCATACCGCCAGGGCGTCGTCACGCCGAGTACCTCAGCACCCTACAGCGAATGCTGCCAGCGCCGATGCTTGGCGAAATCCCGTGGCTGGGTGACTCTGTTGAATCGCAGCCGCTGGGTGAATATCTTGATCTGAGCGCGCTCTAAACGGCTTTATCCGCTTGTATTGTATTTCTGTGGGTTATCTTCATTCGTAAGCGATAACTCGCAGAAAACGTAAAGGATTCGACTGTGGTCACGAAAAAATGGCCGGGCTTTTTCGCTGATGCATATCAAAATTGGGACTAAAAAAAATTTTTGCTCGCCGTTTTGCCCTCTGTTGCGCAAATCGCCGGATGGCGAGGGATAGGGGCTAGAGGTAGTTATCCACTATTCCTGTGGATAACCCTGTGTATTAGAGTTAGAAAACACGCGGTAAACGAGAGAACATGCGGCTTGCGCATGAATTGATGCGAAACACGGCTTTTTAACGTTTTCATTTATTATCAATAAGATACGTAAAAGCAATGCCGTGTTGAAAAGTGCTATGGATTGCCACAAAACTTTCATGACCAATATTGACAAATGTTAAAAGAGAAAAAATTCTGGGGATAACCTTATCTGGCTGGTGTTTTATCTGGTCAGAGGATAAATTTCAGCCGCTCTTGCTTGCCGTTACGCTGTGTATACCAAATACGATAATGTATTGCTGTGTTTATATCCAGTATTTTTTATTGGCAAGTCGGCAAGTGGCGAGTAGAATTAATCCCCAGCCGGCCCATTCGTCATCAGGTAGCGTTGCTCATGAGTAAATCCTTTAAATTACATTCTGCATTTAGTCCCTCCGGCGACCAGCCTGCCGCGATCGCGCGCCTGAAAGAGGGGCTGGAAGACGGCCTGGCGCACCAGACGCTGCTGGGGGTGACCGGTTCAGGCAAAACCTTTACCGTGGCAAACGTCATTGCAGACCTCCAACGCCCGACAATGGTGCTTGCGCCGAACAAAACGCTGGCGGCGCAGTTGTACGGCGAGATGAAAGCGTTCTTCCCGGAAAACGCAGTGGAGTATTTCGTCTCCTACTACGATTACTACCAGCCGGAAGCCTATGTCCCAAGCTCTGATACGTTTATTGAAAAAGACGCCTCGGTGAATGAGCACATTGAGCAGATGCGCCTTTCAGCCACTAAGGCGCTGCTTGAGCGCCGCGACGTTATCGTGGTGGCATCGGTTTCCGCTATCTACGGCCTGGGCGACCCGGATCTGTACCTGAAAATGATGCTGCACCTGACGGTCGGCATGATAATCGACCAGCGTTCTATTCTGCGTCGTCTGGCTGACTTGCAGTACACCCGCAACGATCAGGCATTCCAGCGTGCGACTTTCCGCGTACGCGGCGAAGTGATCGACATCTTCCCTGCGGAGTCGGATGACCTTGCGCTGCGCGTCGAACTGTTTGATGAAGAAGTCGAGCGGCTTTCACTGTTCGACCCGCTGACCGGGCACGTTGAGTCAACGATTCAACGCTATACCATCTACCCGAAATCGCACTACGTCACGCCGCGCGAGCGCATTGTGCAAGCGATGGAGGAGATCAAAGTTGAGCTGGCGGAGCGGCGCAAAGTGCTGCTGGCGAATAACAAACTGCTGGAAGAACAGCGTCTGAGCCAGCGTACCCAGTTTGACCTCGAGATGATGAACGAGCTGGGCTACTGTTCGGGCATTGAAAACTACTCGCGCTACCTTTCCGGGCGCGGGCCGGGCGAGCCGCCGCCAACGTTGTTTGACTACCTGCCTGCCGATGGCCTGCTGGTGATTGATGAATCCCACGTCACCATTCCGCAAATTGGCGGGATGTATCGCGGCGACCGTGCGCGCAAAGAAACGCTGGTTGAATACGGCTTCCGCCTGCCGTCGGCGCTGGATAACCGCCCGCTGAAGTTTGAAGAATTTGAAGCGCTGGCACCGCAAAGCATTTATGTCTCGGCAACGCCGGGCAACTATGAGCTGGAAAAATCCGGTGGCGATGTCATTGACCAGGTCGTGCGCCCAACCGGATTGCTCGACCCATTGATCGAAGTACGCCCTGTCGGCACTCAGGTGGACGATCTGCTATCGGAAATCCGTAAACGTTCGGTGATTAACGAGCGTGTGCTGGTTACTACGCTGACCAAACGTATGGCGGAAGACCTTACCGAATATTTAGAGGAGCACGGCGAACGGGTGCGTTATCTGCACTCGGATATCGACACCGTTGAGCGCATGGAAATCATCCGTGATTTGCGCCTTGGCGAGTTTGATGTGCTGGTGGGGATTAACCTGTTGCGTGAAGGGTTGGACATGCCAGAAGTCTCTCTAGTGGCGATTCTGGATGCCGATAAAGAAGGTTTCCTGCGTTCCGAGCGTTCGCTAATCCAGACTATTGGTCGTGCCGCGCGTAATATTAACGGTAAAGCGATTCTGTACGGCGATAAAATTACCCCCTCAATGGCGAAAGCGATCGGTGAAACCGAACGGCGTCGTGAGAAACAGCAGCGCTACAACGAAGAACACGGCATTGTTCCGCAAGGGCTGGTCAAAGACGTGGTTGATATTCTGGCGATGGGCGAGGGGCTGGCGAAAACCAAAGCGAAAGGGCGTGGCAAGTCTCGAACGGCAGCGAAAATTGTCGAGGCCGATGTCCCTGCACTGACGCCAAAAGCGCTACAGCAGCAGATCCAAACGCTGGAAGCTCAAATGCTGAAACATGCACAGAACCTGGAGTTCGAAGAAGCGGCGGAAATTCGCGACCGTCTGCATCAGTTGCGCGAGCTATTTATCGCCGCGTCCTGATAGGGACTCACGGAATTTTGCAAGAAATGCGGTTGGCATCATGTGCGGATGCCAACCGTAGAACCTACCTGAAAGGCGTATACTAGCGCAGCCAGTTTGGACATGGACAGCGCGGAAAACCCGCAGTGTACACCCCGTCAGTGAGGGGCCTGAGCGCTACCCCGGAATAAAATGGCGAGTGAGATAGCCTGTTAGGAGAGATTCTTAATCTTCGCTTAATAAATTCCACTGATACTACCTGCAAAATCATTGAGGATAGTGTTATGTCCAATCTGAATATCCAGCAGCTATTTTCCGTACTCGTTTCCGTCATGATTGTGGCAGGCTTTCTTTGCCACTGGGCTTTGACCTACTAAACGCTTTAACGCCTGGCTGATTGAAATTCTACCCAAGCCCGCGTGCCGTTAGTGGTTTCGCGGTTTTGTAAGAAGAATGCCGCTTCATGCAATTGTGCAATGCGTGTAACGATGCTCAGCCCTAAACCAATCCCGCCATAACGGCTATCCATGCGGACAAACGCCTGGCTCAGCTCGCCAACTTTTGACTCATCAATCCCGGGGCCTTCGTCCTCGACGACCAGCATTGGGCGTGACTCCGACGCCAGCGATAGCGTAATCGTTGATGATTCCGGGCTGTAGCGGTGTGCGTTTTCAACTAGATTGCGTACCAGCAAGCGCAGCAACGTGGCGTCACCCGACACAATCACCGTCGGTGTCGGCTCGGCAATGACCAGCGTTTGCGCACGTGCGCTCAGCATCGTTTCCAGCTCGGCTTTGAGCGGCTCAATCACATCAATAAACAGGTTAACCTGCTGATAACTCCCCGCCGAGAACGATTGACCGACGCGGGCCAGTTGTAGCAGTTGCGCAACGCTTTCGGTCATTTGATCCAGGCGCTGGAGCAGCGGTGTCAGCGTGAGGTGCTGGGTTTTCTCCAGCAGTTCAAGGTGTAGCCTTAACCCTGCCAGCGGTGTGCGCAGTTCATGGGCCACATCGGCGGTAAACAGGCGTTCGCGATCGAGCGTTTGTGTGAGATTTTCAACCAACTGATTAATCGCAGTGGTCACGGCTTCAACTTCCACCGTCGTTTGCTGGAGGAAAATAGGCTGTAAGTTACCCGGCGTGCGCATAT
>JBOFJM010000437.1:0-2808 GCA_051656825.1 Kluyvera sp. | reverse complement strand
GTCTGTAGTTTTTTGCCCGCTAGTCGGCGGGCAATTTCCCCTTACTCCCCCTGCTGACTCAACATACTGATAAATAACACTTGCGGTTAACTTATTGAATACTGATAATGGTTATCATTGTTACATTGATTTGCATTATGAAAAATGTCGCTAATGGATACTTGCGCAAAACAAAAACCGCAAACGGATAACACCCCACGCCCTCTCTCCAGCGATCGTCGAATCGACAGCCAGATGCTGTTAGGCCAGGAAGGTCGCTTAATTATTCAGCACGGCGAGCAGCAATATTTGCTGCGTCAAACTCAGGCAGGAAAACTCATTTTGACTAAGTAGCTGCGCCGCCCTGAGCAGCGCAGCAGTGGTGATTAGCTTGAACAGCTCACTTCAAGCCCTTTCCCCCAGTCTGGCGGACGCCGACTGTAGTCATCCTCGCGGTCGCTCCACGGGTCGCGTAGCGCAACGTGTAACCGATGCAACTCCTGGTAATCGCCTTTCTCCGCCTGTTCGATAGCCCGTTGTGCCAGCCAGTTACGCAATACCAACGCAGGGTTAGCCTGTTTCATTGCCTGTTGGCGCTGTGCATCATCAACCTGCTCTTGCTGTAAACGTCGGCGATACTGAGCAAACCAGTCGTCAAACGCCGCCCGGTCAATAAATTCATCGCGTAGCGGCGATGCGTGGCTATGCTGTTCCGTTTCGCTCAGCAGACGGAAGGTACGGGTATAATCACTGCCCTCGCGTTCCATCAATGCAAACAGCCCGTTTAGCAGATCGTTATCGCCCTTTTCTTCGCTAAACAACCCAAGCTTTTGGCGCATCCGCTGGCCATATTCACGGAATAACGCAGACTGGTAATGATCAAGCGCCGAATTCAACGCCTCAACCGATATCAGCGGTGACAGCGTTTGCGCCAGGCGTTGCAAGTTCCACAGGCCTACCGCCGGTTGGTTATCAAAGCTGTAGCGCCCCTGATGGTCGGAATGATTACAGATAAAACCTGGTTGATAGTCATCCAGGAAACCGAACGGGCCGTAATCCATCGTCAGGCCAAGAATCGACATATTGTCGGTATTCATCACCCCATGAGCGAAACCGACCGTTTGCCAGCGCGCAATCATCTGCGCGGTACGGGTGACGACATCCTCGAACCACAAGGCATAGCGGTCAGTTTGCTGCTGTAAATGCGGCCAATGATGACGGAGGGTAAACTCAACTAACTTACGCACACTGTCATTATCACGGCGATAGTAAAAATGTTCGAAGTGACCAAAACGGATGTGGCTTTCGGCAATGCGCATCAGCATCGCACCGGTTTCGACGGTTTCTCGCTGCACTGGCGTGTCGCTTGCGACCACCGCCAAAGCGCGAGTACCCGGGATCCCTAACGCATACATCGCCTCCGACGCCAGGCTTTCGCGTAGCGTTGAGCGCAACACTGCGCGACCATCCCCCATACGGGAATACGGCGTTAACCCTGCACCCTTTAAGTGCCAGTCTACCGATTTGCCGTTTTCCAGTTGTTGCTCGCCCAGCAAAATACCTCGGCCATCGCCCAATTGACCAGCCCATACGCCAAACTGGTGGCCGCTGTAGACCTGCGCCAGCGGCGACATGCCTGGCAGCAAGGCTTCGCCGCCCCATACGCCAGCGCCATGTTCAGGCGTGAACAGAGATTCAGGGATCGCTAATTCACGCGCTAACGGCGCGTTGTGCCAAATAACGCGGGCATTGTGCAACGGCGTAGGCGATAGCGATTGGTAAAACTCTGGCAGCTCGTCGTGCCAGCGGGTGTTAAATGACAGGTTCATGGTTCCTCCTGCCCGTAGTGTATTGGGTTACTGGGCGTTAAACACCCGGCTAAAGGTGTGGTTATCGTTGCACTAATGTTATTAGTAACGACTCAGGAACCAGTGGCCACAGGCCACCGAGCATACCGCTAAAACCGTAAGGCATCACACGTTGGCGGAGATCCTCATCGTCAATACCGGAGATCATCACGCCCTGACAATAGGGCTGGATCTGGCTGACGATGGCGCGCATAAATGGCTCAAAAGAGGTGGATTTCGCCTGGCGCTGAACGAAGTTGCGATCCAGCACGATGCGCTGGAAAATTCCGGCGAAAATCGCTTTGGTTGACGCATCGCCTGAGCCAAAGTCACTGAGAACCAATGGGAAATATTGACTTAACTTGCTGAGCGAATGATTTTCGTCAATATCATTCAACCCATGAAAGCGTTCACTGACGGCTAATTCGAGAAAAGAGAAACGCCGGGTGCTGGCAGCCAGCTCATCTTGAGTGAGCAGCGCATCCGCAATGCCGGGCGAAATGGCAATCCACGCTTTAAGACCATGCTGAAGGAAAAATAGCTGGCAGGTGGTGAGCTGATCCAGTTTTTCCTGGAATAGCGTAATTTCTTCTTGCAGGGTTAGTCGCGGCAGAACCAGATTAGTTGGGATGCGAATGTGATTATCTAGCCCGCTAAACTGGCTAACCACTTTTAGGCCAACAAGTTGCCCTTCGCTATTTCTGGCGGGAAGGAAAAACAATTGAGAACAATACGTATTATCCAGCGTTACAATCATTGCGACTGCCCTTCACTAAAAGTCATGTCCGGGTTCCTAACGTCACAAAGCAAAAAACTACGGTAATGGGTGCGGTAGTTATTACTTTCATCGGTTCCTTTTTTATTTCATTGCTCCGTCACTGGATCGTAATGATTGTAATCGAAAGTAATGGATTAACACAATCAACCTTAAGTTTCATGAACTCGTTTAACAAAATGAGAATATAGCGGGCTATTAATTTTA
>JBOFJM010000436.1:0-3244 GCA_051656825.1 Kluyvera sp. | reverse complement strand
AGGCGCACTGCAAAGCCGCAGGCCGTCCCCACGGGATTATCGATAAGCTCGGCGCTCGCCGGGATTTCCGCCTGTTTACGGTTGCTTGGCGCCATGATGCGCCCCCGATCGCTGAAAAACCGTTCCATGGTTGCCAGCCATTCCGGGTGTAAAATCAGCGACTCCCCTTTTGCAGTTGCCGCCGCCAACGCGCTTAAATCATCGCTGGTCGGCCCCAGGCCGCCGTTGACAATTAATATATCCGCTTGGGTGCTACGTTCGCGCAGGATGGCGACCAAATCATCAAGATTATCGCCCACGGTGTTACGCCGTGATAATGGAATACCCTGCTGAAAACAGAAATCGGCGAGCCAGGCAGCATTCGTATCGACAATCTGTCCCGATAAAACTTCGTCACCGGTGGACAGCATCTCTACCGTAATCATTACTTTCTCCAATAAAAAGAGGACGTTTTACTATACACAAATTCAGTCAAGTTGCATCAAGGTGAACGTACGCAGCGAAGCGCTGAGAAGAAGTATCTGGCGGATTTCAGAAGGGGAAAATGGGCGCAGCAGTACGCTGCGCCGGGAGGGATTAGAACGACGCGCTCACGCCAACGTATGGGCCATCGGCCACGGCGTTGTCACGATTGCCGTCTTTACCTGAAAGATTCAGGTACCGGTAGCCAGCTTCAATGCTGATAGGACGCATAATGGTGTAACGCGCACCGGCGTTCGCTTCCGTATAGCTGTCGATACCGCTGGAGAGAGAGTCTGGAGAGTAGTAGTACTCGCCAAACAGGCGCAGGCTGTCGCCAATCTTCCATTGCAGACCGCCACCAACCGCAGCGGCATAGCCGGAGTCACCATCTTTAGGATCGGTATAAATGCCTTTACCGCCGACCGTTGCCAGGAACGGGCCGAGAGGGATATTCAGACCCAGCCCCAGGCCTGCGACATCGCCGTCGTCATCGTTGTGCGTCCAGTTACCGGTTAACGCCAGGCCAGAGGTTTCCGTCCCCATACCAAAGCCCAGGTTGGTATATTCTTTACCCGCCTGACCGTGAATACTGATAGCACTCGCTGACGCGGAAACAAACATCAGCCCCGCCAGACCTAATAACACGCTCTTTTTCATCTTAATCCTTTACAAGCAAACGCAAAATAAACACCCTTGAACCACTGAATTGTACTGCCATACGGCGCGGATTCAATGTACTAAACGGGTAATAATCAAGGGGATTGTAACCAATTACGACGCATATATCTGTGAAAAAAATGATTAACAATCGAGCGATAACCAGAAATTATTATTCATATTTTCGGCGCGCTGTTAACCCACAGCTTAAGCTGATGACGTGAAACTTTGATCCCGCTGTTTTTCATGGTTTCTGGCAGCCTTAACCAACGACAAGGTTGCTGAAAACCCGCCAGTTTGTCCCTCACCCAGTGCGCAAGCTCCGGCAAATTCAGCGTCGGCTCACCGTCTACCACCGCCACAGGGCGCTGGCCGAACTCGTCATCATCCATCGGGACGATAAATACCTGCGTCACCTCGGGATGGGCGGCAATCACACGCTCTACTTCTTCTGGCTGGATGCCCTCTCCGCCGCTAAAAAACAGGTTATCCAGCCGCCCTATGATATGCAGTTTGCCGTCGCGAAGCTCACCGCGATCGCGCGTCGCAAACCATCCCTCCTCGTTGAGCAACGGCGTTAACTCGCCATCGCGCCAGTAGCCTGCCGCCATGCTGGTTGCCCGCAGCCAAATTTCGCCGTTAACCAGCCGCAGTTCGCGCCCCGGTAACGGGGTTCCTACGTCATCACCGCCGTTGGCTTCGCGCGCACAAACGGTAGACGCAAATTCAGTTAAGCCATAGCCGCAAAAAGTACGAATACCACGCGCCGCCGCTTGCTCTGTCAGCACCGCCGGGATCGCCGCGCCACCCAGCAGCACCGCTTTCAACGTCAGCGGTTGATTCTCATTAAGCAAACGCCACAGTTGCGTTGGCACAAGCGATGCATGAGTGCAGTGCGCGAGCGCTTGCGATAACGGGCGTTCACTGACCGCCATTTGCGCACCAGCACAGAGCCAGCGCCAAAAAATACCTTGCCCGGAAACATGGAACATCGGCAAAGACAACAGCCAACAATCGCTGGCGTTGAAGGGCATCAGGCTTAATACGCCTTCCGCACTAGCCAGATGCGCCGCCGCACTATGCACCGCAGCCTTTGGCAGCCCCGTAGAACCAGACGTCAGGGTCATGGAGGCCAGGCGTTGCGCCTGCCATGCCACATCCTGCACGTTATCCGCGCTGAGCAGTTGTAGTGGCGTCAGAGAATAATGCTCGCCCGTTTCCAGATTCAGGCAGTGACGCAGGGTTAACCCCGGCAGCAGTTGCTGAATCAGTGGCGCAGGCAGACGAGGGTTCAGCGGCAAAATGCGCACCCCGCATTGCAGCAGCGCCAGCCAGGCAAGCACCGCATCCGGGCGGTTTCGCGCGCACAGCGCAACACCGTCGCCTTCGTTAACGCCCTGCGCCTGAAAACCGGCAGCCAGTGCGTCTACACGCTGGCACAGCGCCGTCCAGCTTAGCGTTTCATCATCAAGACGCAGCGCAGGGGCCGCACCGCGCACTGTGTTCCAGTGCCGCCACGGCCAATTCGTAAAACTCACAACAACGGCTCCATATCATATCTTCAATTTGTCCACACGGCAAGGCGCTATGGGGCCAGCGACGAATGAGCTGAGTCTGCATCAAATTCAATGTATCCAGCCCAGGCATCGTTTGCGGTGTCAGCCAGGCGGCAATACGCGCCAGTTGGGTTAAGCCGAGACTGGATTCAATCGATGAACTGATCACCGCCGTTAACCCCAGCGCGTGGGCGGCAGCAACCTGCTCTTTCACCCGTTGCAGGCTGCCGGTCAACGTCGGTTTGATAACCACAGCGCGCAGCCCCGGCTCGGCGGAAAATTGAAAATCCGCTTCGCGCAGGCTTTCGTCCCAGGCAATAGCAATACCCGTTTCACGTGCAAAGGCGCGCGAGTCGTCACGGGTTTTACAGGGTTCTTCAAGGAAGGCAATACGCGAGCGGTATTCGGGGTTGACGTATTTGGCGAACTGTTGGGCTTTCAGCGGCGTCCAGGCGCGGTTGGCGTCAAGGCGCAGCGTTAAATCCGGGATGGCTTCCAGCAGCAGGTTGACCACCATTCCATCACGCACCGCTTCATATAACCCGACTTTTACCTTCGCCACTTTTTCA
>JBOFJM010000435.1:0-1901 GCA_051656825.1 Kluyvera sp. | reverse complement strand
GACGTCAGACAGATCTTTTGCCACCAGCGTAAACGGTTGAGCTTTATCACCCGCCTGTGGGATAGAACCTTGAACTGCAACGGGATTGCCCTGGAAATGTACGGTTTGCGACATGATTATCTTCCTGTTTACATATAGTTAACGTCTGCACTAGTGTATGACATCAGGTGTTAACACAGCAAACGCTAATTTACGCCTGAATAAAAGGAGCGAAAATGAGAAATTTGCGAGTTTTCGAAGAGGCCTGGCCACTGCACACGCCGTTCGTTATCGCCCGTGGTAGCCGCAGCGAAGCAAAAGTGGTCGTGGTCGAACTGGAGCAGGATGGCGTAAAAGGCGTCGGCGAGTGCACACCGTACCCTCGCTATGGCGAAAGCATCGCCTCGGTGATGGCGCAAATTATGGCTATCGGAGAGCAACTGGAGCAGGGCATAACGCGTGAGCAACTGGCAACGTTACTGCCTGCTGGTGCGGCACGCAACGCCGTAGACTGCGCACTGTGGAGCCTGGAAACGCATCTGGCGCACACGGATGAAATTACCCGCCTGGGCGTTACGCTGCCCGAAACCATCATCACCGCGCAGACCGTGGTGATTGGTACGCCGGAGCAAATGGCCGCCAGCGCAAAAGCGCTGAGTGAAAGCGGGGCGACGCTGCTGAAAATAAAGCTCGATAACCATTTCATTTGTGAACGTATGGTAGCGATCCGTGCCGCTGCCCCCCATGCGACGCTGATTGTCGATGCCAATGAATCCTGGCGCGCGGATGGCCTGGCGGCGCGTTGCCAACTGCTGGCCGATCTTCACGTCGCGATGCTTGAGCAGCCGCTGCCGGTAGGTGAAGACGAGGCACTGGAAAACTTTATTCATCCACTGCCAATTTGTGCCGATGAAAGCTGCCACACGCGGGAAGATTTGCCGGTGCTACGCGGGCGTTATGACATGGTAAACATTAAGCTCGATAAAACCGGCGGCTTAACCGAGGCGCTGGCGCTGGCGGCGGAGGCCAAAGCGGAGGGCTTTGCGCTGATGTTAGGCTGTATGCTGTGTACTTCGCGAGCCATTGCCGCCGCGTTGCCGCTGGCGCCACAGGCTCGCTTTACCGATCTCGATGGCCCAACCTGGCTGGCTGCTGATGCGCAACCTGCTTTAAATTTTAGCCACGGCGAACTTCATTTGTGATGCTGCGGCTGCCAGTGTAATAGCGCGGTCATCGCCGCCAGATAGTTCTCGCTGGTTTCATCTGTCGAAATCGGCGGGAACTCGGCGGTAATGCAGTGCAGGCCGATATCATGACACCAACTGCCAAACGAACCGGGCGTTTCGTAGCCCACGCTGCCGACCAGCGGCAGGGCGAAAGCGCCCGCCAGCCACTGTCCCAGCTCGCTTTGGCGAGCGTCTTCAATGCAGGCGAGCGGGTCATGAAACGAGACGACCCACGCCGGGCTAATCTGATGAATTAACTGACACAGCGCCCGGCTTTCTGGCTCTGAGCCTGGGCGGTTGCCGGTGAGCAGTACCACGTCGCGCTGGTCGGCGGCGCTATTCCAGCGATAGACCGTTTCACCTGCCTTCCAGTTCGCTGATGGAAAGTTGCGATTCAAATCAACGCCATTGGCGTTAGCTCTTAGCCCTAGCTGGCAACCGTCTGGATTGACCGCCAGCACCACATGATGACGACGGAGAGCGGGCGCCAGCGTGCGTAGCGCGCAGGAGAGCGTTACCACTGAGGCGTTTTCATCGCCATGAGTACCGGCAATAATGAGGCCGCTTTGCGGGCCTGCCAGCGGGGCGGGAAACCAAATCAACGGTGCGCCCAGCAGGGAGCGACCATAGTGTTGTGTCCCTTGCGGGAACGCGCCGCGCTGGGCGCGAGGGCGGGTAGCTGACATGGCGTGAGTC
>JBOFJM010000434.1:0-16388 GCA_051656825.1 Kluyvera sp. | reverse complement strand
TCCACTCGCAGTACGGGTTACCGCAGGACAGGCAGCGGTCTGCCTGTGCTTTGGCCTGACCTTCGGAAAACGGCTCGTAGATCTCGATAAACTCGATCTTACGGATCTTCAGCGGCTTCTTAGGCGGATCAACGCGCTGCAGGTCGATAAATTGGTATACGTTCTGACTCATTGCTGCTACCCCTTACTGCGCCTGCACACGCAGCTCTGCTGCGCTACGACTACGGTGACCCAACAGTGCTTTGACATCGCTGGACTTTGGCTTAACCAGAGCAAATTTCGCGGAGAAAGCAGGCCAGTTCGCCAGGATCTCTTCGCCGCGTTGTGAGCCCGTTAGCTGCACATGTTCGGTGATTAACCCGCGCAGATGTTCTTCATGAATCGCCAGGTCGTCAACGCTTAACACTTCAACCAGCTCTGGGTTTACGCGTTTGCGGAAATCGCCGTCTTCATCGAGCACGTAGGCGAAGCCGCCCGTCATACCCGCGCCGAAGTTGACGCCCGTTTTACCCAGAATGCAGACAATGCCGCCAGTCATATATTCACAGCCGTTATCGCCAATGCCTTCTACCACGGTGATAGCGCCGGAGTTACGCACCCCGAAGCGTTCACCCGCGCGGCCTGCGGCGTACAGACGACCACCGGTCGCGCCGTACAGGCTGGTGTTGCCGATAATGCTGGCCTCATGGCTGCGGAATGCTGAACCTACCGGAGGACGGATGGCGATCAGGCCGCCCGCCATGCCTTTACCGACGTAGTCGTTGGCATCGCCGGTCAGGTGCAGCTCAACGCCGCCTGCGTTCCACACGCCAAAGCTCTGGCCTGCGGTTCCGCTGAAGTGCGCTTTGATAGGATCGGACGCCAACCCTTGATCGCCGTGCGTTTGCGCGATGTAGCCAGAGAGCGATGCGCCAACAGAACGGTCGGTGTTGCGAATATCAAACCAGAAAGTTTTGCTCTGGCGATCGTCAACGAACGGTTTTGCCTGTTGCAGCAACTGCGCGTTCAGCACGCCGTTATCGAACGGCGGGTTGTTCTCGGTGCAGTACAGCGCTTTACCCGGATGCGGTTCAGCGGTTTCCAGCAGACGAGACAGTTCCAGTTTCTGTTGCTTCGCGGTGTAACCATCCAGCTCTTTCAGCAGGTCGGTACGGCCAATCAAGTCTACCAGGCGTTTCACGCCCAGAGACGCCATCAGCTCGTGGGTTTCACGGGCGATAAAGTCAAAGTAGTTGGTGACTTTGAACGGCAGGCCGTGATAGTGGTTCTTACGCAGTTTTTCGTCCTGAGTTGCCACGCCTGTTGCACAGTTATTCAGGTGGCAAATACGCAGATATTTACAACCCAGTGCGACCATTGGGCCAGTACCAAAGCCGAAACTTTCCGCTCCCAGGATCGCCGCTTTGATGATATCGACGCCAGTTTTCAGGCCGCCATCGACCTGCAAACGAATCTTATGACGCAGGCCGTTTGCCACCAACGCCTGTTGGGTTTCCACCAGCCCTAATTCCCACGGGCAACCGGCGTATTTCACGGATGACAGTGGGCTTGCGCCAGTACCGCCGTCATAGCCGGCGATGGTGATTAAATCAGCGTAGGCTTTTGCCACACCGGTGGCGATGGTGCCGACGCCTGGTTCGGAAACCAGTTTGACGGAGATCATCGCCTTCGGGTTGACCTGTTTTAAGTCGAAAATCAGCTGCGCTAAATCCTCGATAGAATAAATATCGTGGTGCGGCGGCGGGGAGATAAGCGTCACGCCGGGGACTGAATAACGCAGTTTGGCGATATACGGGGTGACTTTATCACCCGGCAACTGGCCGCCTTCGCCAGGCTTCGCGCCCTGAGCGACTTTAATCTGAATAACATCGGCATTGACCAGGTACGCCGGAGTCACGCCAAAGCGACCGGAAGCGACCTGCTTGATGCGCGACACTTTGTTGGTGCCGTAACGTGCCGGGTCTTCGCCGCCTTCACCGGAGTTAGAGTTGCCGCCGATGCTGTTCATCGCCTCAGCCAGAGCTTCGTGTGCTTCTGGGCTTAACGCGCCGATAGACATTGCGGCGGTATCAAAGCGTTTGAACAGATCAGTGGCGGGTTCAACGTCATCCAGGCTAACGACATCGCCATTTGGGTTGATAGCCAACAGATCGCGCAACGTCGCCGCTGGGCGTTCGTTAACTAACTTCGCGTACTCTTGATAATCACGGTATTCGCCGCTTTGCACCGCCTGTTGCAGGGTGCGTACCACGTCCGGGTTGTAGGCGTGATATTCACCGCCGTGGACATACTTCAGCAGGCCGCCTTGATCCAGCGGTTTACGAGCCAGCCAGGCACGTTTCGACAGATTCAGCAGATCTTGCTGGAAGTCGTCAAAACTTGCGCCACCGATCCGGCTAACCACGCCCTGGAAGCACAGGTTCACGACATCGTCATGCAGGCCGACGGCTTCGAACAGCTTCGAGCAGCGGTATGATGCGATAGTCGAAATGCCCATTTTGGACATGATTTTGTACAGGCCTTTGTTGATGCCGTTACGGTAGTTCAGCATCACTGTGCGGTAGTCTTTCTCAATGGCGTGAGTATCGACCAAACGCCCCAGCGTTTCATACGCCAGATATGGGTAAATGGCCGTCGCGCCAAAGCCCAGCAGCACCGCAAAGTGGTGCGGGTCACGGGCGCTTGCGGTTTCGACGATGATGTTGGCATCGCAGCGCAGGCTCTTATCAACCAGACGGGCTTGTACCGCCCCAACCGCCATTGGTGCAGGAACCGGCAGGCGATTCTTGCCAATGTTGCGGTCAGACAGCACCAGCAGCACCGTACCATCGCGCACCATTTGCTCGGCTTTATCGCACAGCGCATTAACCGTCGCCTCAAGGCTGGTTTCGGTGACATCGTAGGTGATATCCAGCGTGTCGGCGCGATAGTGCTCTTCCTGCATGGTGGTGAGTTGGGTGAAATCAGAGTACAGCAGAATCGGTGATTTAAAGCTCAGGCGGTGCGCCTGGCCTTCCGCTTCACAGAAGACGTTCATCTCACGACCAATGCTGGTGGCAAGCGACATCACATGCGCTTCACGCAGCGGGTCGATTGGCGGGTTGGTGACCTGCGCAAACTGCTGGCGGAAGTAGTCATAAATAATGCGCGGCTGGCTGGAAAGCACAGCGAACGGGGTGTCGTCACCCATTGAGCCGACGGCTTCCTGGCCGTTTTCACCCAGCACGCGGATAACCGAATCTAACTCTTCGGCGCTGTAGTTAAACTGCTTCTGGTAGCTGGCGAGCGTGTCGTCGTCCAGTTCGCGGCTGCCCACTTGATCGTCTGCCAGGTCTTCAAACGGCACCAGGCGACGAACGTTTTTCTCCATCCACTCTTTGTACGGATGGCGGCTTTTCAGGTCGTTATCGGTTTCAGCCGAGTGCAGAATGCGCCCGCTGCGGGTATCGATAACCATCAGTTCGCCTGGGCCGACGCGGCCTTTCTCAACCACTTCGTCAGGCTGGTAATCCCAGATACCGACTTCCGAGGCGCAGGTGATGAGCTTATCTTTGGTGATGACATAGCGCGCCGGGCGCAGGCCGTTACGGTCAAGGTTACAGGCAGCGTAGCGGCCGTCCGACATCACAATCCCTGCCGGGCCATCCCACGGCTCCATGTGCATGGAGTTAAAGTCGAAGAATGAACGCAGGTCTGGGTCCATGTCTGGGTTGTTCTGCCAGGCTGGTGGCACTAGCAGACGCATCGCGCGGATAATATCCATCCCGCCCGCCAGTAACAATTCCAGCATGTTATCCATTGAGCTGGAGTCAGAGCCGGTTTCATTAACGAACGGCGCGGCATCGTGCAGGTCAGGGATCAGTGGCGTCTGGAATTTATAGGTACGGGCGCGCGCCCACTGGCGGTTACCGGTGATGGTGTTTATTTCGCCGTTGTGCGCCAGGTAGCGGAACGGCTGCGCCAGCGGCCAGCGCGGAACAGTGTTGGTGGAGAAGCGCTGGTGGAACAGACAAATCGCTGATTCCAGACGCAAGTCCGCGAGGTCCAGGTAGAAGCGCGGCAAATCCGCCGGCATACACAGACCTTTATAAATGTTGACCAGGTTAGACAGGCTGCAAACATAGAAGTCTTTATCGTCCTGGAGGCGTTTTTCGATACGGCGACGGGCGATAAACAGGCGGCGTTCCATATCGCGCGGACGCCAGCCCGCAGGAGCGTTAACAAAAATTTGCTCAATGCGCGGCAGCGAGGAGAGGGCGATTTCACCCAGCACGCCTTCGTTGGTTGGCACATCGCGCCAGCCGACGATCGACAGGGTTTCACGCTGTAGTTCTTCTTCTACAATGCGGCGGGCGGCGGCGGCCAGCTCAGGGTCTTTATTCAGGAATAGCATCCCTACGGCATAGTTTTTGGCTAAGCGCCAGCCGCGCTCTTCGGCGACGATGCGAAAGAAACGGTCAGGTTTTTGTAATAGCAGACCACAACCGTCGCCGGTTTTGCCATCGGCGAGGATTGCCCCACGGTGCTGCATTCGGGCCAGTGCGTGAATAGCGGTACGCACTACCTTGTGGCTAGGTTCGCCTTCTATGTGGGCGATCAGGCCGAAACCACAGTTATCCCTCTCAAGGGATTTATCGTACAACATATCAGTGAACCTCCCCAGGCTCTACGGGACGCCCCCTTAATCGATTGCGCGCAAGGCACAGCAAGAGCATGGCGACGGGGTATGGCACTCTTTGCCTACCTCGCATTCGCCCTCTTTTATCCTTTTCGCGTAGGTCGCACAAGTTTGAGGACTTGCTTAAGAGGGAATCTCAATTACTGCATAAATATGATGAGCAGGCTGCTCATCCAGAAAGCTTCCAGCGGATTCCCAACTTATCGGGAATCCATACATAGGTCAAATGGCAATCTTATTTATACAGAAATGTGCTACGGCACAATTAACTATATGAATATTAAGATAAACATGCTGTTTTTATCGTGTGTTGACTTAATGGAAGGGGGTTAGCGAGTGTGATCTGTCTCACTATCTGAAAGCACGGTTTTAATAGACATGATCTGTATTTTCTTTGAAAAGCAGCATTTAACACTGGCAAAGAGTGTAGGGGTATATGATCGCTCTGTTTTTCAACGGCAGGCGGATTATTGCAAATAAGCACGTGAACATAAGCAAAAATAATCGCATTGGCGATGAATGAAATTGCAGTAATTTTGATTTTTTATGCAATGAGGTAAAAGGTCTACATGACGATTGATCCAGGTCATCGCCGATCGAGACTAAAAATGGCAGGCTTGGCCCCTTTCTTGAGGCCGGTCTATCAGATTATGCAGTTACAAAAATTAGTCAATATGTTTGGTGGGGATCTTTCGCGTCGCTATGGTGAAAAGGTTCATAAACTGACGCTGCATGGTGGCTTTAGCTGCCCGAATCGTGATGGCACCATTGGCCGTGGCGGCTGCACCTTCTGCAATGTGGCCTCGTTTGCCGATGAGGAACAACAGCACCGCTCGATTGCCGAACAACTTGAACACCAGGCGCATCTGGTAAACCGCGCCAAACGCTATCTGGCCTATTTCCAGGCCTACACCAGTACCTTTGCAGAAGTGCAGGTGCTGCGTTCGATGTATCAACAGGCCGTCAGCCAGGCCAATATCGTCGGGCTGTGCGTTGGTACTCGCCCGGATTGCGTGCCGGAAGCGGTGCTGGATCTGCTGAGCGAATATAAAGATCAGGGCTATGAAGTGTGGCTGGAGCTGGGGCTACAGACGGCGCACGATAAAACGCTACACCGCATAAACCGTGGCCATGATTTTGCCTGCTATCAGAACACCACACGGCTGGCGCGTGAACGCGGGCTGAAAGTGTGCTCGCATTTAATTGTCGGGCTGCCGGGGGAAGGGCAGGATGAATGTCTGGAAACACTGAAACGCGTGGTCGATACTGGCGTTGATGGCATTAAGCTGCACCCGCTGCATATTGTGAAGGGCAGTATTATGGCGAAAGCGTGGGAAGCCGGGCGCTTGAACGGCATTGAGCTGGATGATTATACGGTGACCGCCGGAGAGATGATTCGCCATACGCCGCCGGAGGTGATTTTCCACCGTATCTCCGCCAGCGCTCGCCGCCCGACGCTGCTGGCGCCGTTGTGGTGTGAGAACCGCTGGACGGGGATGGTCGAGCTGGATAAATACCTTAATGAACGCGGCGTACAAGGCTCAGCCCTGGGAACGCCGTGGGTAGCGCCCGTTTAAGCTCACCCCCTCGCCATATTGCCGGATGGCGGCGTAAACGCCTTATCCGGCAACGCGATTCACGCATTTTTCACACAACCTTCAACGCATTGCTCAGAATTGGGTATTATTGAGCAATGTTGTCGTGAAGGAACTCCCTATGAAGCAAATTCGTATGCTGGCGCAGTATTACGTCGATCTAATGATGAAGTTAGGTCTGGTGCGTTTTTCCCTGTTGCTGGCGCTTGCGCTGGTGGTATTGGCGATTGTCGTGCAAATGGCGGTGACCATGGTGCTGCATGGCCAGGTCGAAAGTATTGATGTTATTCGCTCTATCTTCTTCGGTCTGCTGATAACCCCGTGGGCGGTCTATTTTCTCTCGGTGGTAGTGGAACAGCTTGAGGAGTCACGGCAACGGCTCTCCCGCCTGGTTGAAAAACTGGAGGAGATGCGCGAGCGAGACCTGAAGCTCAACGTGCAGCTCAAAGATAATATCTCGCAGCTAAACCAGGAAATTAGCGACCGCGAAAAAGCGGAGGCGGAGCGTCTGGCGACGCTTGAGCAACTGAGAATTGAGGTGCAGGAGCGTGAAGAAACGCAGATTCGCCTTGAGCAACAGTCCTCTTTCCTGCGTTCTTTCCTCGATGCTTCACCGGATTTAGTTTTCTATCGTAATGAAGATAAAGAGTTTTCTGGCTGTAACCGCGCAATGGAATTGCTGACCGACAAAAGCGAAAAGCAACTGATTCACCTGCACCCTGAAGAGGTTTACACCCCAGAGGCCGCCGCGAAGGTGATTGAAACCGATGAGAAAGTCTTCCGCCACAATGTCTCTCTGACCTATGAACAGTGGCTGGATTATCCAGACGGGCGCAAAGCCTGCTTTGAAATTCGTAAAGTGCCGTACTACGACCGTGTCGGTAAACGTCATGGTTTGATGGGCTTTGGTCGCGACATTACCGAGCGTAAGCGCTATCAGGACGCGCTCGAACGCGCCAGCCGTGATAAGACCACCTTTATCTCGACCATCAGCCATGAACTGCGTACCCCGCTGAATGGCATCGTTGGCTTAAGCCGTATTTTGCTCGACACCAACCTGACCGCCGAGCAAGAGAAATACCTGAAAACCATCCACGTTTCGGCGGTGACGCTGGGTAATATCTTTAACGATATTATCGATATGGACAAAATGGAACGCCGTAAAGTGCAACTGGATAACCAGCCTGTTGACTTCACCGGCTTCCTGGCTGACCTCGAAAACCTGTCTGGACTACAGGCGCAGCAAAAAGGGCTGCGCTTCGTGATGGAACCCACGCTACCGTTGCCGCACAAAGTGATTACCGACGGCACGCGTCTGCGACAGATTCTGTGGAACCTGATCAGCAATGCGGTGAAATTTACCCAGCAGGGCAGCGTGGTGGTACGCATACGCTACGACGCAGGCGATATGCTGCACTTTGAGGTTGAAGACTCCGGTATCGGTATTCCGCAGGAAGAGCAGGACAAAATCTTCGCCATGTATTATCAGGTGAAAGACAGCCAGGGCGGCAAACCAGCCACCGGCACGGGGATTGGGCTTGCGGTTTCGCGCCGTCTGGCGAAAAGCATGGGCGGCGATATCGAAGTGGCAAGCCAGGCTGGTCACGGCTCTACCTTTACTCTGACGGTTCATGCTCCGGCGGTGGCAGAAGAAGTGGAAGATGCGTTTGAAGACAATGAAATGCCGCTGCCAGCGCTACACGTCCTGCTGGTAGAAGATATCGAACTGAACGTGATTGTGGCTCGCTCGGTGCTGGAAAAACTGGGCAACAGCGTGGATGTCGCGATGACCGGGAAAGACGCGCTGGAGATGTTTACCCCCGGCGAATACGACCTGGTGCTGCTGGATATTCAACTGCCGGATATGACTGGGCTGGATATCGCGCGTGAACTGACCCGTAAATACCACGCTGATGACCTGCCGCCGCTGGTGGCGCTAACCGCTAACGTTCTGAAGGATAAAAAAGAGTATCTCGATGCGGGCATGAATGACGTGCTGAGCAAGCCGCTGTCGGTTCCGGCCCTGACGGCGATGATTAAAAAATACTGGGATACCGCTGAAGATGAAGAGGAGATCACCGTGACCCCTGTCGATCAAAGCAAATCGCAGCAGTTGCTGGATATTCCAATGCTGGAGCAGTACCTCGAACTGGTAGGGCCAAAACTGATTACCGATGGCCTGGCGGTGTTCGAGAAGATGATGCCGGGGTATCTGGCGGTGCTGGAGTCTAATCTGACCGCGCGTGACCAGAAAGGCATCGTGGATGAAGGGCACAAAATTAAAGGGGCTGCGGGTTCGGTTGGCCTGCGTCATCTGCAACAGCTTGGACAGCAAATTCAGTCACCGGATCTCCCTGCCTGGTGGGATAACGTTGGTGAATGGGTTGAAGAGATGAAAACCGAGTGGCAGCAGGATGTGGCGTTACTCAAAGCGTGGGTAGCGAATGCCCATAAAAAATGACCCCGGCTTGACCGGGGTGCGCTAATACTGCGCCAACACCAGGGAACGGGTGGCTGCGTCAGATGATTGGCATGATTCTGTTTTATGACACAACCTGAAATACGATTGCTCGCTCAATAAGATAGCAAATCTTAAATTGTTTGTTACGTGAATCAGTGAAATGTGTGAAGCATAGCGGCTTAATCAAAAATATTAATCGGCGTCAGAGGGTTAGCGTGAGGAAGAAGGCTTTGAAAAGAGTCGTGTGGCTAAAACGTCTGGTAGTGCGGCTGTTGTTATTGCTGGTGCTAATCTGGGGTGGCGGCATTGCGGTATTCAATATTTTACCGGTTCCATTCTCCGCTGTGATGATTGAGCGTCAGGTCAGCGCTTGGTTTACGGGAAACTTTAGCTACGTTGCGCATTCGGATTGGGTCGGTATGGATGCGATTTCGCCGTGGATGGGGTTGGCGGTTATTGCCGCTGAAGATCAGAAATTCCCGGATCATTGGGGTTTTGATGTCTCAGCCATTGAGAAAGCGCTGGCACACAACGAGCGGAACGAGAACCGCATTCGCGGGGCGTCTACGCTGTCGCAGCAGACGGCGAAAAATCTGTTTCTGTGGGATGGTCGTAGTTGGCTGCGTAAGGGGCTGGAGGCGGGATTAACGCTGGGTATTGAGACGGTCTGGAGCAAGAAACGGATCCTGACCGTGTATCTTAATATCGCGGAATTTGGTGATGGGGTATTTGGCGTGGAAGCCGCGTCGCAACGTTATTTCCATAAACCGGCAAGTCAGCTGACGATGGTGGAAGCCGCGCTGCTGGCCGCTGTGTTGCTGAATCCTCTGCGTTTTAAGGCGAATGCGCCATCGGGATATGTGCGCAGCCGTCAGGCGTGGATTTTACGCCAGATGCGCCAGTTGGGCGGGGACGAATTTATGCGTGAGAACAAGCTGTATTAACCGGTTAGCTACTGCCGGATGGCGGCGTAAACGCCTTATCCGGCCTACAAGTTCGCACATCGTAGGCCTGATAAGCGCAGCGCCATCAGGCATAGTGGCTAGTCTTCGTCAAACCCAGCGTTAAACAGCGCAATCACCGCCGCTAACGCTTCCACTTCCTGCGGGCCGGTGGCTTCCACTTCAATCTGGCGGCCTTTGGCAGAATCCAGCATCAGCAACGCAATCACGCTATTGGCTTCCGCTTCGGTGCCTTCGTCGTTACGCAACAGCACTTCCGCATCGTAATCTTGCATCAGTTCAAACAGCTTCATCGCTGGGCGCGCGTGCATACCCAGCTTATTGGTGATTTCAACGGTCTGCTTTACGGTCATGATTTACGTTTTTCCAGCGTGCGATGACGAGACTGCACGTTCTTACCGCGTGAGCGGAAGTAGTCAGCCAGCTGTTCGGCAACGTACACCGAACGGTGTTTACCGCCGGTACAACCAATCGCTACCGTCAAATAGCTACGATTATTGGTTTCCAGCATCGGTAACCATAGCTCAAGATAGCTGCGAGTCTGGTAAATAAAGTTGTGCACTTCGGTGTGACGGTCGAGGAACGCCGCCACCGGCTTGTCGAGGCCGGTCATTGGGCGCAGTTTTGGATCCCAGTGCGGGTTTGGCAGGAAACGCACGTCAAAGACGTAGTCGGCATCAATCGGAATCCCGTGTTTGAAGCCGAAAGATTCGAACACCATCGTCAGCTCACGCTCGCGTTTACCCAGCAGACGGGTACGCAGCATTTCTGCCAGCTCGTGGACGGACATTTCAGAGGTGTCAACAATCAGGTCAGCGCGGGAACGCAGCGGCTCCAGCAGGTTGCTCTCTTCATCAATGGCGCTTTCCAGCGACAAATTCTTGCTGGAGAGTGGGTGCAAACGGCGGGTGTCGCTGTAGCGGCGAATCAGAGTATTACGGTCGGCATCAAGGAACAGCAACTGTGGGGAAAAGTTCTCCGGGAGATTTTCCATTGCCCGTTCAAAGATTTCCGGGGACTCCGGCATGTTACGCACGTCAATGCTGACGGCGGCCGATATTTCGCGGTCGGCGAGCGTTTTTGCCAACTCAGGCAACAGCACGACCGGAAGGTTATCGACACAATAAAAACCCATGTCTTCCAGCGCTCGCAGGGCGACGGATTTGCCTGAGCCAGAGCGGCCGCTGACGATCATCAGTACCATGTACCGTTTCTCCTCAGTACGATGTGATGTCCATTAAGCATCATCGTTGGTTTCCGTATCGGTGATGATTTGATACAGCTCTTCGTCGCTCTGCGCAGCGCGCAGGCGGCGACAAATGGTTTTATCCGCCAGACGTTTCGCCACCAGAGACAGCGTATGCAGGTGGGTTTTGGTCTGGTCTGCCGGAACCAGTAAAGCAAACAGTAAATCAACAGGCTGATTGTCGATGGCATCAAAGGCTATCGGGGTTTCCAGTTGTACAAAAACGCCGACCGCACGCAGCGTATCCTCTTCCAGCTTGCCGTGAGGAATGGCGATGCCGTTGCCGATGCCGGTACTGCCCATTTTTTCACGCGTCAGAATCGCTTCAAACACCACCTGCGGTGGCAGGCTGAGCTGTTTAGCGGCTAACTCGCTGATAATTTCCAGCGCACGTTTTTTACTCTGACAGTGCACAGCACTGCGGGTACATTCCTGGTTAAGGACATTGCTCAGTTGTAGAGCCAAATCATTATTTGTCATAATTTCACCTAAGCGTCGCCCGCTATGCCGGGCATTCCGGGCGACCGCTCGGACAATCAATGTTGTTTTAGTTTATCTTTGTGTTTGGTTAACTGTCGCGCCAGTTTATCGATCAAACCGTCGATGGCGGCATACATGTCTTGCCCTTCCGCGCTGGCATGAAGTTCGCCCCCATTAACGTGCAATGTAGCATCCGAGATGTGCGTCAATTTCTCCACTTTCAACACAATATAGACCTGATTGATCCTCTCGAAATACTGTTCGAGCTTAACGAATTTTGCATTGATAAATTCGCGCATCGCATCGGTAATTTCGACGTTGTGTCCAGTGATGTTGAGCTGCATAGTGTCTTCCTTATCAGTAGAGTCAGACCAGTTGTTTACGCTGGTTAGACGGCGGGATGGATAAAGACTCTCGGTACTTTGCAACGGTGCGCCGGGCCACCATGATACCCTGTTCAGAGAGCAGGGTGGTCAGTTTACTGTCGCTCAGTGGTTTCGCGGGGTTTTCCGCGGCAATTAACTTCTTAACCAGCGCACGAATCGCCGTGGACGAGGCTTCGCCGCCGCCCTCGGTGCTCACATGGCTGGAGAAGAAATATTTAAGCTCGAAAATGCCTCGTGGGCTATGCAAATACTTCTGCGTGGTAACACGCGAAATGGTGGACTCATGCATCTCGACGGTCTGGGCGATGTCCGCCAGCACCATCGGTTTCATATATTCTTCGCCAAGATCGAAAAAAGCCTGTTGCTGTTCAACGATGCAGCGGCTAACGCGTAGCAGCGTATCGTTGCGGCTTTCCAGGCTTTTAATCAGCCACTTTGCGTCCTGAAGATTACTGCGAATAAACTGGCTGTCGGCATCGTTACGGGCGTTGTTGCACATCCCCGCATAGTGTTGGTTTATCTGCAAACGCGGAATGCTGTCGGCGTTAAGCTCTACCATCCAACGATCGTTGACCTTGCGTACCAGTACGTCTGGAATGACATATTCCGGCTCACCGGTTTGGATCGACTGCCCTGGACGGGGATCTAATGACTGGATCAGATCGACCGCTTCTTTGAACACATCTTCTTTCAGGCGCGTAACGCGCATCAGCGAGCGGAAGTCATGGTTGGCAAGCAAGTCGAGATGATCGCTGATAATTAGCCGCGCTTCGTCGATACGCGGGGTATCAGGGGAGAATTGCGACAACTGGATCAACAAACAGTCTCGCAGATCTTTAGCGGCCACACCGACCGGATCAAAGCGTTGAATCCGCTTGAGCACCGCTTCAACTTCATCAAGACCGATGTCGTCATTGCCAATGCTTTCACGAATATCTTCAAGCGTGACGGTGAGATAGCCGGTGTCATCCACGGCATCAACGATTGAAGTCGCAATGGCTCGGTCGGTATCGGTAAACGGGGTGAGTTCCACCTGCCACATCAGGTAATCCTGAAGTGTCTGGGTCGTTTCGCCCTGATAAACCGGCAGCTCGTCATCCTGGTAATCGACGCCCGTTCCAGAAGGCGTACCTGCCGTGTAGATTTCATCCCAACTGGCGTCGAGCGGCAGCTCTTCAGGCATATCCGGTTTTTCTAATGCGTCAACGCTGTCCAGCGTTTCGTTATCGACGGTTTCCTGAGTCTCTACTTCATCGTGAAGATCGGTTTGCTCAAGCAGGGGATTACTCTCCAGCGCCTGCTGGAGTTCCTGCTGAAGTTCCAGCGTAGACAGCTGCAACAGGCGAATGGCCTGCTGTAACTGCGGCGTCATGGCAAGCTGTTGGCTGAGCCTTAATTGCAAACCTTGCTTCATGTTCAGAACGAATATCTCCCGCTAACGTCGGTAACCATTACCCTATCAGAGTCTGAAGTCTTCCCCAAGATACACGCGTTTAACATGTTCGTCTTGTAGGATCTCTTGCGGGGTTCCATGGGCAATCAGGTGCCCCTGGCTAACGATATAGGCGCGTTCGCACACGGCTAATGTCTCGCGAACGTTGTGGTCTGTTATCAGCACACCGAGGCCACTGTCGCGCAGGTGCTCGATAATACGTTTAATGTCGATAACCGAGATAGGATCAACGCCAGCAAACGGTTCATCCAGCAGGATAAATTTCGGGTTTGCCGCCAGTGCACGGGCGATTTCAACGCGGCGGCGTTCACCGCCGGAAAGCGCCTGACCCAGGCTGTCGCGCAAGTGCTCGATGTGGAACTCTTCCATCAGCTCTTTTGCGCGATCTTCACGCTGTTCGTTGCTGAGATCGTCACGAATCTGGAGCACCGCCATCAGGTTGTCGTAAACGCTCAGGCGACGGAAGATAGACGCTTCTTGCGGCAGATAGCCAATACCACGACGCGCACGCGCGTGTAGCGGCAGCAGGCTGATGTCTTCATCATCAATGATGATATTACCCGCGTCGCGCGGCACGATACCCACTACCATGTAGAAGGTGGTGGTTTTACCCGCGCCGTTTGGCCCAAGCAGGCCCACAATCTCACCGGAGTTGACGGTCAGACTGACATCTTCTACCACGCGGCGGCCTTTGTAGGCCTTCGCCAGATTTTTTGCAGTTAATGTCGCCATAACGAATTAGTTACCCTTTTTCTGGGCCGGGGCCTGACTTTTGGATTTGTCCTGAATCTGCGACGGAACCAGTACGGTGGTGACGCGTTTGCCTTTGTCGCTAAACGCCTGCATTTTCTGCTCTTTCACCAGGTAGGTAATTTTGTCGCCCTTGATGTTGCTATCTAGCTGCTCAAGGTAGGCGTTGCCCGTTAGTACCACGAAATCGTTCTGCAATTCATAATGCATTTTCGACGCGTGGCCTTTTACTGGTTTGCCGTTGTCTTGCATCTGATAGAACGTGGCTGGGTTACCGTAACCGTCGATCACTTCTTTGCCCTTTTCGTTCGCCGGACGAGTCACGACCACTTTATCGGCATTAATTTTGATAGTGCCCTGGGTGACCACGACGTTACCGGTGAAAGTGACGATGTTACCCTGCATATCCAGCGACTGCTGATCGGATTCAATATGAATCGGCTGATCGGTATCACCGGTAAGCGCCATTGCAGGCAGACTGGCGGCCAGCAAGGAACCGGCGAGAGCCAGCTTAAGGCTGAGTTTGTTTGTTCTGAATTTCATAAGAGGTTCTAACCTTTTCAATCAGCTCGGCGGTTTTGCTGCGTAAATTGCCGCGCATTTTCAGGCCGCTGGAATTAAATGTTGTTCCGTATAACGTCACCAGATCGTCCGAGGATACGTCCTGAGTTGTCAGGTTTACCTGGGCATTATCTGTCGTAATCTTACGCAGTTGTGCGTCTTCTGTCAGCGCGTTGATTTCAACGTGCCCGTAGAGGTACAACATGCGATCGTTGGTCAGCTTGGCTTTATCGGCTTTAATCGACCAGGTTGGCACCTTATTGGCGTCAAAGGTTGTCAGTACCGGATTGGTAAACCATGACACCGCCTGATCGGAAAAATACTCCACATGTTCGGCGATTAACCGGTAGCTGAGTGCGCCTTCGGGGCTGTACACCACGGTATCGGTATGTTCGCTTTTGTAGGTTGGATCGTTGGCATTGATAACCGCCTGGCTGCTGTCATCCTTATCGGCAAGGTTAAGGCCGATCAGCACCAGCGCCACCAGTGCTAGCAAAATGATAACCCAACGTCTGGTTTTACTCATATCGATTGCCCTTTGGCTTCATCCAGCTTGCCTTGCGCCAGCAGTAGCAGGTCGCAAACTTCACGAACCGCGCCACGGCCACCGGCAATGCGCGTGACGTAATCGGCGCGCGGCAAGAGCAGCGGGTGCGCGTCGGCGACCGCGACGCTAAGGCCGATTTCAGCCATCACCGGCCAGTCAATCAGATCATCGCCGACGTAGGCCACTTCGTCCGGCTGAAGATTCAGCGTGGCGAGCAGCTCGCGGTAGGCTATCAGTTTATCGGATTGCCCCTGATAAAGATGGGTTATCCCAAGCGTAGCGCAACGGTCTTCTAACAGTTTAGCTTTTCGCCCAGTAATAATCGCCACATCGATACCTGAGGTAAGGGCGCAACGAATACCGTAGCCGTCGCGCACGTTGAAGGCTTTCAGCTCTTCACCGTTATTGCCCATATAAATAAGGCCGTCGGAAAGCACCCCGTCAACATCGAGGATCAACAGGCGGATTTTCTCCGCCCGGGCAATAAATTGTGGACTCACCGGGCCGTAACAGGTAGCGACCGAGGCGACAGCATTACTCATTCTTTATATCCTTGATTACACTACGCCTGCGCGCAGTAAGTCGTGCATATGTATCACACCCAGGAGATGGTCGCCATCGGCAACCAGCACACAGGTGATATGACGTGATTGCATCAGGTTCAGCGCATCGACTGCCAGCATCCCTGGACGAATACGAATACCACCAGGTGTCATCACATCGGCAATACCGAGACTGCGCACGTCAACGCCGTTATCGAAGATGCGGCGCAGGTCACCATCGGTGAATATCCCTTTAATCTGCATATTGTCATCGCAGATAGCCGTCATCCCTAAATTCTTACGGGTAATTTCCAGCAGCGCGTCGCGCAATGAAGCGTCCTCGCTAACATGCGGAATTTCATCACCCGTATGCATGATATCGTTAACACGCAGTAACAATTTGCGACCGAGTGCGCCGCCAGGGTGTGACAGGGCAAAATCTTCGGCGGTAAAGCCACGGGCTTTCAGCAGTGCAACCGCCAACGCATCGCCCATGACTAATGCGGCGGTGGTACTGGTAGTTGGCGCCAGCCCCAGCGGGCACGCCTCGCGCGGGACTTTCACGCAGAGGTGAATATCTGCCGCGCGCCCCATGCTGCTTTCCGGCTTACTGGTTATACAGATAAGCGGAATCTGTTGTCGTTTGAGCACCGGGATCAGCGCCAGAATTTCGTTAGACTCGCCGGAGTTAGACAGCGCAATCACCACGTCCTGCGGCGTCACCATG
>JBOFJM010000433.1:0-2166 GCA_051656825.1 Kluyvera sp. | reverse complement strand
CAAAGTTTACCGCCCGAGCAGCGTTCGGCAGGCATGGTGTTTCAAGATAGCCGTTTATTTCACTGGTTAACGGTACAGGAAAACCTGCAACTGGCCGCGCGTTTTGCGAAAGGAAATAGCCCTGAACCGGCGCAATTGGCCGAGCGACTAGGGTTTAGCGCTTTGCTGGATATGCCCGCGCGAGCGTTATCCGGCGGGCAAAAACAGCGGGTAGCGCTGGCTCGCGCTTTGATGGCCACGCCGCGCTGGTTGTTGCTCGATGAGCCTTTGTCTGCACTCGATCATCATGCCCGTCGGCTTTTACTGGATGAGATTGCTGCCTTAAGCCGCGAGCTGGCTTTGCCGATGTTGTATGTCAGCCATGCGATGGAAGAGGTCGTCACGCTTTGTCGTCAGGTGGTGCTATTGCATCAAGGCCGCGTGGAAGCCACAGGCTCACCGGTGAGCTTATTTGCCGATCCGGCGCTATCACTGGCGCAGCACCCTGATGCGGCTGTGCTGCTCGAAACCACGGTCAGTGGTTATGATCATGATGGCCGACAAATCTTAGCCAGTTGTGGTGGCCAAACGTTGCGTATTCCCGGTGATATTCGAATGGATGCGCGTTTACTGCTGCGCGTGATGGCGCGGGAAGTGATCTTATCGCGCGCGCCGTTACACGGTTCAAGCCTGCAAAACGCCTTACAGTGCCAAGTGACTTGTATCGGTCAGCCGCAACAGGGCATGGTGATGGTGCAACTGAGCTGTGCCGGACAACCGTTGCTGGCACGCATCTCTTATCGAGCACTTAGTCAACTGGACTTGCATCTGCATGATACCGTATTGGCTTACATTAAAGCCGCCGGTTTGGTGGATGGGGGCACGGTCTAGCAAGCGAGCTCGTGAATTAGCGAAATAGCAATAATCATCCAATTAGCGCACTAAACGCTCTAGGGGATAAGGGCACTCAAGGGAATATAAGTGCTCTAGGAGATAAGGGATAGAAGATAGCCCCAAGAGCGCAGATTGGTTTAGGCCAGCGCGGTATTAATCATCGCTGTATTGGCTGTATTGATAGAGCGATTAACGCGGCGCATCGCCACCACAGACATCACACTGCGGATTCTGATTAAGCTTCATCTCTCGAAACTGCATCATCCGCGCATCCACCAGCAGCAGACGACCGGTTAACGGCGTTCCCATCCCCGTGAGCAGCTTGATGCATTCGGTCGCTTGTAGGCTGCCAATCAGTCCTACCACGGGCGATAAGATCCCATTTTCCATGCAGCTGCCGGCATGTTCACCAAACAGACGGCTCAGACAGCGATAGCAAGGCGTACCTGGCGCGTAGGTGAATACGCTGACTTGTCCTTCCATCCGAATCGCTGCGCCAGATACCAACGGCACACGATGTTGCGCGCACAAACGGTTGAGTTGATTGCGTGTTGACGCGTTATCGGTGCAATCCAACACAATCTGCTGCTGTGCAATCAGCGAAGATAAGTCATCATCCTCTAATTGTGCGCAAATGGGTGTCAGCTGCACGTGCGGATTGATACTCTGCAGGCTCTGCGCGGCAGATATGACTTTGGCTTGGCCAATCCGCGCGTCAGTATGCAGAATTTGCCGCTGTAGGTTAGACAGAGACACATGATCAAAGTCTAGCAGCGTCAGGTGACCGACACCCGCCGCCGCCAGATATTGGGCTGCCGCACAGCCCAAACCACCGAGACCGACAATCAGCACAGACGCGCCTTTTAGCGCTTCTTGCCCAGCAAAATCACATTCGCGCAGCACGATTTGCCGATTGTAGCGCAGCTCTTCTTCATGGCTGAGCGTAACGCTAGGAGCGTGTGGCGTTGAGTTAGCATCGGTATGCGTCATCAAGCTCAGCCTCCCAACAGGGCGTTAAACGGCTCGACAGTAACCCATTCTCCGGCCGTGACCGCACCACGCTCTTGCTCCAGCACGATAAAGCAGTTACCGCCGGTAAATGAGCTAAACACATGCGAGCCTTGATGACCGGTGCTGGTGACACTCAGCTCAGTTTGGCCGGTGTGTGGATTCACTTGGCTACGCAAAATTCCACGTTGGAAATCCAGTCGGCCCGGCGTTTTTTTCAGGTTGCTGTTGCAGCGAACCTGAAAACGCTGTGGAGCTTGGTAAGCGGTGTGGCCACTTAAGGCG
>JBOFJM010000432.1:0-2963 GCA_051656825.1 Kluyvera sp. | reverse complement strand
GCTGACGCCGCTGGCCTGTGCGTTTAGCGTGTCTAATGTGGCGCGCGCCTGTTTGTGTTTTTCAAACACTTGCGCGGAGATCTGGCCGTAAATCTCCGTGCCGGTCAGCTCTTCGAGCAGTTCGGCACGTTCTTTCGGTTTGGCGTTCAGGAAGGCGGCAAATTGCCCCTGAGAGAGCAGCATGGAGCGGGTAAAACGGCCATAGTCCAGGCCGCTGAGTGAGGCCGTCATCTCAAGTTTATCTTTGACTTTATCCGCCAGAATCTGCCCATCGGCACAGCGCGCCAGCTCGACACGCGGCGCTTGCAGATTACCGTCTGGCTGATTACGCGCGCGGTTTTGGCTCCAGAAGGCGCGATAGGCCACGCCCTGAACCTCAAATTCGACTTCTGCCAGACACTCGGCGGTGTCACGGGTCATCAGATCATTTTGCGACTGAGAAACCGTATTGAGACGCGGCGTTTCGTGGTACAGCGCCAGACAAATGGCGTCGAGCAGGGTGGTTTTCCCCGCGCCGGTGGGGCCGGTAATGGCAAACAGACCGTTGCTGGCGAATGGCTCTTGGGTGAAGTCGATTTTCCATTCACCTTTCAGTGAGTTCAGGTTTTTCAGGCGCAGGCTGAGTATTTTCATGCTTGTTCTTCCTCACCGAGGCTGTTCAGCGTTTCGTTAAACAGCGTGTGCAGGCGCTGCTGCTGTTCTGGCTCCAGCGTTTCCAGCGCCAGGCGGCGGTGGAAAACTTCTTCAACGCTCAGCTCACTTAGCGTTTCACGCTCCAGGCTGGCGAGAATGCGCTGGCGCTGGCGCTGCTCGCGGCTGCGGCGAACCAACAGCACTTCAACCGGTAAGTCATCGGTGATGACCTGGATTTTGCGCTGAATGTCATGCAGGTATTCATCGCTGGTGATTTCAATATCCAGCCAGGTGGGGGTGTCGTTGTTGCGGTCGCGCCATTCGGCAAGCTGGGCGCTGATGCTGTCAAAATCCCCTTTAATCACCGCCAGCGGCTGCGTGACCGGAACGGTGAGCGGCGTCACCTCGTCAAGCTTGCCGTCGGTGAAGGTCACTAGATTGACGCTTTTGCTTTTGCCGGTTTCGTCAAAACTTAGCGCGATAGGCGAGCCGCTGTAGCGGATATGCTCGCTGCCGCCAATTTTCTGCGCCCGATGAATATGCCCCAGCGCGATGTAGTCTGCCGGTGGGAAGTTTTGTGCCGGAAAAGCATCCAGTGTGCCAATATAAATGTCGCGCACGGCATCGCTTTTGCTGGCTCCGACGGTCGTCAGGTGACCGCTGGCGATAATCGGCAGTGGGGCGTCGGCGCGCAGCGCGCAGGCCTGCTGATATTGCTGCTGGTAGTAGTCAGTTATGCTCTCCAGCACCTGGCGCTGTTTTTCGCTGCCGGAAAGCCCCGCCTGGCTGGTGATGATGTCGCGCGGGCGTAAAAATGGCACTGGGCAGAATACCGCGCCGGGTGTGCCGTCTCGCTGGTTTAAGATAAATGGCGCGTGACCGGCGCTGGCGACCACCGTGGTGTTGAGAAACGAGAGAATGTCCCGCGATTCATTCAGCGTGGCGACCGAGTCATGGTTGCCCGCCAGCACCACCAGATGGCAGCCGGTCTGTTGCAAATTCACCACAAATCGGTTGTACAGTTCGCGCGCGTAGCTCGGCGGCGAGCCGGTGTCGAAGATATCACCCGCCACAATAATGGCATCGACCCGCTCCGCTTCTGCGGTGGCAAGCAGCCAGTGCAGAAAGGCGGCATGTTCAGCGGCGCGGCTTTTGCTGTAGAAGTTCTGGCCGAGATGCCAGTCCGAAGTGTGAAGAATGCGCATAGTAGTTCCGTAACAAATGGCGTAACGGTGATTATACACATCATCATTCCGTACGCTGCCTGTGAGTGGGGATGGGTGAAATTTAGCGGCTGTCATCAATGAAAAGGGGCTATCATCTAACCGTCATGTTTTTCATAAATCTGTCATAAATCTGACGCATAATGACGCCGCATATCTTACTGATGTCTAAAACAGGGCAAATAATGGCAAGACGTATTCTGGTCGTTGAAGATGAAGCGCCAATTCGCGAGATGGTCTGTTTCGTGCTGGAACAAAATGGTTTTCAGCCGGTCGAAGCCGAAGATTACGATAGCGCGGTCAACAAACTGAATGAACCGTGGCCCGACCTTATTCTGCTTGACTGGATGTTACCGGGCGGTTCTGGGCTGCAATTTATTAAGCATCTCAAGCGGGAAGCGCTAACCCGTGATATTCCCGTGGTGATGCTCACCGCGCGCGGCGAAGAAGAAGATCGCGTTCGCGGCCTGGAAACCGGGGCGGATGATTACATTACCAAACCGTTCTCACCGAAAGAGTTAGTCGCACGAATTAAAGCCGTGATGCGTCGAATTTCACCGATGGCAGTTGAAGAGGTGATTGAGATGCAGGGGCTGAGCCTTGACCCTACATCACACCGCGTCATGACCGGCGAAAACCCGCTGGATATGGGGCCGACCGAATTTAAATTATTACACTTCTTTATGACTCACCCGGAGCGCGTGTACAGCCGTGAGCAACTGCTGAACCACGTTTGGGGCACTAACGTGTACGTTGAAGACCGCACCGTCGATGTCCATATTCGTCGTCTGCGCAAAGCGCTGGAACACAGTGGTCACGACCGCATGGTGCAAACCGTTCGCGGCACGGGTTATCGTTTTTCCGCCCGTTTCTAATTTTTGACAGGAGTGTGACGCGTGCTGGAACGGCTGTCATGGAAAAGGCTGGCCCTGGAGCTGCTATTGTGCTGCCTCCCGGCGCTGATACTGGGATGGGTATTGGGTTATTTGCCGTGGTTTTTACTGGCGGCGGTGACCGGCCTGCTTATCTGGCATTTCTGGAATTTACTGCGCTTGTCCTGGTGGCTGTGGGTTGACAGAAGTATGACTCCGCCGCCCGGTCGGGGAA
>JBOFJM010000431.1:0-1777 GCA_051656825.1 Kluyvera sp. | reverse complement strand
CGGGGAGCCCGTTTACGGGCCGTAAGTAACGAAGTCTGATGCAAATGTCAGATCGTATGCGCCTGTTAGGGCGCGGCTGGTAAGAGAGCCTTATAGGCGCATCAGAAAAACCTCCGGCTATGCCGGAGGATATTTATTTATGTGCTGTTTATTGATAGACGATGAGGTTATGTGATTAGCCGATGATGCTGTTCTCCGGCAACACTGCGTTAACTGCCCGGCATCTGGCCGAAACTGGCAGCTAACAAGGATAAAAGGAGAATACCATGGCATTACATAAAGCTATTACATTGAGCGCCGTAGCGACAGGGATCATGTTAAGTCTGGGGGCAGCACACGCGGCTCCGTTGTTGAGCGCGACACAGGCAACGACGATGCAGGCGAGCGAGTTGGCCGCTAAAGAAAAAGCGTTAGCCGATTTCCCATTGATGAATGCGGTGAAATCATCTATCCAGACCCTGCCTAACAGTGAAGTCGAAAAAATCGAACCAGGCCGCGCCAGTAATCCGGCTAACGTGAAGCGCGTTGAAAGTGTGCTAACCGAAGAGAGCTGGGATTTCTTATTCCCAATGCGAGCGCCTGAATATACCTACTCTAACTTCCTGAAGGCCATTGGCAAATTCCCTGCGGTCTGCGGAACCTATTCAGATGGTCGTGACAGCGATGCAATTTGCCGTAAGTCACTCGCGACGATGTTTGCGCACTTTGCCCAGGAAACCGGCGGTCATGAAAACTGGCGTGATATTCCTGAATGGCGTCAGGCTCTGGTCTACCTGCGAGAACTGGGTTGGACCGAAGGGCAGAAGGGCGGCTACAACGCAGAGTGCAACCCGGACGTTTGGCAGGGGCAAACGTGGCCGTGCGGTAAAGACAAAGACGGTGATTTCGTCAGCTACTTTGGTCGCGGTGCGAAACAGCTCTCCTATAACTACAACTATGGTCCATTCTCCGATGCGATGTACGGCGACGTTCGTCCGCTGCTGGATAAACCGGAAATCGTGGCCGATACGTGGATGAACCTGGCGAGTGCGGTCTTCTTCTTTGTTTATCCGCAGCCGCCGAAGCCGTCTATGCTGCATGTGATTGATGGTACATGGCAGCCAAACGATCGTGACAAGGCAAATGGCCTGGTTCCAGGCTTTGGCGTCACCACTCAGATTATTAACGGTGGTGTTGAATGTGGCGGTTCGGCGGAGAACGCCCAGTCGTTGAACCGAATCACCTATTATAAAGAGTTTGCGCATTATCTGAACGTCCCTGTTGCTGACGATGAAGTGATGGGCTGCAAAAACATGAAGCAGTTTGATGCCGGTGGTGCGGGTGCTCTGCCTATTTACTGGGAAGAGGATTGGGGATGGAGTGCTGATACCCCAGATGGCCAGGCCAATGCCTGCCAGTTAGTGGGTTATCAAACACCGTATACCGCTTTTAAAGAAGGCGATTATACGAAATGTGTTCAGCATCATTTTAATGTCGAAGTTGTTAATGATAACGGCGCTCCAGTTACGCCAGTTACGCCAGTTACGCCAACTACCGATACCGACGAAGACGCCGCGCCAGCGCCAGCGGTAAATATTGCGCCAGTCGCACGTATTGCAGGGCCTGTGGGGGCGGTTGAAGCCGGCAGCTAGGTGTCACTCAGTGCCGCAGGTATATAGCTGACATCGGTCGTCTGCTTTGATTAGGAAATAGTAGTTGTCGGTCTCCGTTGGAACAAAGAAACCACTCAATCGTGCCACAAAGTTATCAATTTCATTGGGCCACACATAGAACAGCG
>JBOFJM010000430.1:0-2689 GCA_051656825.1 Kluyvera sp. | reverse complement strand
AGTCGCTTATCGACTATAACTTTAACCAAACCCGCGTTGGGGTTGGTGTCATGCTTAACGATCTGTTTTAACGGGTTATCCTGCGGTTTGTTGCGAGACTGAGCGAAGGATTTCGTCTAAAACATTGCAGTTTGCTCTTTAGGCGCTGAAAATAGCGCCTGTTTTTATTTTTGGTTAATGGGGTCAATGTGGCACAGGCGGAAGTTTTAAATCAGGCATTGCTGGCTAAACAGGTTTTGCAGGAGACCTTTGGCTATCAGCAATTCCGCCCAGGCCAGGAAACCATCATTGATACCGTGCTGGAAGGCCGTGACTGTCTGGTTGTCATGCCTACCGGTGGCGGTAAATCCCTGTGTTATCAGATCCCTGCGTTGGTGTTGAATGGCCTGACTGTGGTGGTTTCACCGCTTATCTCGCTGATGAAAGACCAGGTTGACCAACTGCTGGCGAACGGCGTTGCAGCGGCTTGTATTAACTCCACGCAGACCCGCGAACAGCAGCAAGAGGTGATGGCGGGTTGCCGTAGCGGGCAGATTCGCCTGCTCTATATCGCGCCGGAACGCCTGATGCTGGATAATTTCCTTGAGCATCTGGCGCACTGGAATCCCGTGATGCTGGCGGTCGATGAAGCGCACTGTATTTCCCAGTGGGGGCACGACTTCCGCCCGGAATATGCCGCTCTTGGACAACTGCGTCAGCGCTTCCCTTCGCTGCCGTTTATGGCGCTGACCGCCACCGCCGACGACACCACCCGCACCGATATTGTGCGTCTGTTAGGGCTGAATGACCCGCTGATTCAAATCAGCAGCTTTGACCGGCCCAATATTCGTTACATGCTGATGGAGAAGTTTAAACCGCTCGATCAACTGATGCGCTATGTGCAGGCACAACGCGGGAAGTCCGGCATTATTTACTGCAACAGTCGCGCAAAAGTGGAGGACACCGCTGCGCGTCTGCAAAGCCGTGGTATTAGTGCGGCGGCGTATCATGCCGGGCTGGAAAACAGCGTGCGCGCCGAGGTGCAGGAAAAATTCCAGCGTGATGACCTGCAAATCGTGGTCGCCACCGTGGCGTTTGGTATGGGCATCAACAAGCCCAACGTGCGCTTTGTGGTGCACTTCGACATTCCGCGCAATATTGAATCCTACTACCAGGAAACGGGTCGCGCAGGGCGTGATGGCCTGCCTGCGGAAGCGATGCTGTTTTACGATCCGGCCGATATGGCGTGGCTAAGACGTTGCCTCGAAGAAAAACCGGCGGGGATGCTATTAGATATTGAGCGCCACAAACTCAACGCGATGGGCGCGTTTGCCGAAGCGCAAACCTGCCGCCGCCTGGTGTTACTCAACTATTTTGGCGAAGGACGTCAGGAGCCGTGCGGTAACTGCGATATCTGCCTCGACCCACCTAAACAGTACGATGGCGTACAGGACGCGCAAATTGCGCTTTCCACCATTGGCCGGGTTAACCAACGTTTTGGGATGGGCTATGTCGTGGAAGTGATTCGCGGGGCGAATAATCAGCGTATCCGCGAGTTTGGTCACGACAAACTCAAAGTGTACGGTATGGGGCGCGAGAAGAGCCATGAGCACTGGGTGAGCGTGATTCGTCAGCTGATCCATCTTGGCTTTGTTACCCAAAATATCGCCCAGCACTCGGCATTACAGCTTACCGACGCGGCTCGCCCTGTGCTGCGTGGTGAAACGCCACTACAGCTTGCCGTTCCGCGTATCGTGGCGCTGAAACCGCGTGTGATGCAGAAAGCCGCCGTCGGCAACTACGACAGGCAGTTGTTCTCGAAGCTGCGTAAGCTGCGTAAAGCGATTGCGGATGAAGAAAATATCCCGCCGTATGTCGTCTTTAACGATGCGACGCTTATCGAAATGGCAGAACAAATGCCGATTTCACCAAGCGATATGCTCAGCGTTAACGGCGTGGGAACGCGCAAACTCGAACGCTTTGGCCGTGAGTTTATGGCGCTGATTCGCGCCCACGTTGATGGCGATGATGAGTAGTCATTAGCTTTAAAAAGTGCCAATATAGCTGCTCGCTGAATTATTTCCCGTGGGTACGTTATGTTAACTCTGTTTCTGACAGTGGCGCTGGTGCACATCATTGCGTTGATGAGCCCTGGGCCGGACTTCTTCTTTGTTTCCCAAACAGCCGTCAGCCGTTCGCGCAAAGAAGCGATGATGGGCGTGCTGGGCATTTCCTGTGGCGTGATGGTTTGGGCAGGTATCGCTCTGCTGGGCCTGCATCTGATTATCGAAAAAATGGCGTGGCTGCATACCATCATTATGGTCGGCGGTGGTCTGTATCTGTGCTGGATGGGCTACCAGATGCTGCGCGGTGCACTGAAAAAAGAGACAGCGTCGGCAGCCGCTGAACCCCAGGTTGAGCTGGCGCAGGGTGGGCGTAGCTTTATGAAAGGGTTACTGACCAACCTGGCAAACCCGAAGGCAATTATCTATTTTGGCTCGGTGTTCTCGCTGTTTGTTGGCGACAACGTCGGCGCGAGCGAGCGTTGGGGGATCTTCCTGCTGATTATCATTGAAACGCTGGCCTGGTTCACCGTCGTCGCAAGTCTGTTCGCTTTGCCTACCATGCGCCGTGGCTACCAGCGTATGGCGAAGTGGATTGACGGCATCGCCGGGACGCTGTTTGCCGGTTTCGGTATCCACCTGATTAT
>JBOFJM010000429.1:0-2657 GCA_051656825.1 Kluyvera sp. | reverse complement strand
CTTTAACAGGGTATACGGAGTGTGGCAAAGAAAACCGCCGTGCAGTTCAATGCCGATTTTGACCTGATGCTCTTGCGCCAGGCGACCGATCTCTTTCCAGTAAGGGAGCAGTTTATTTTCCCACTGCCAGGTTTTCATATCGCTATACACCGTCGGCCACGGGACAACCGGCCAGTTGGGTGCTGTGGCCTGATCATCATTTCCCGCCGTGCCGGAAAAGGTATTCACCACCGGTACGCCCAGTAAGGCGGCAAGCCGAATGGTTTTACGTAAAATAGCGTCGGCGGCTTCACGTTCCGCTTTGATTGGCGAAATAGGATTATCATGGCAGCTCAGCGCACTAATGGTAATACCGCGCGAGCTGAACTTCTCTAAATAAACGGCTCGAGCTTCGGCGCTGGCTAATAGCTCATCGGTGGGGCAATGATGATTACCGGGATTACCGCCGCTGCCCACTTCTACCGCATCCAGGCCAGCGCTCTGGACTTTATCCAGCATCTCATCCAGCGACAGGCTGGCAAATAAAGGAGTAAAAACGCCAAGTTTCATTTTACAGCTCCTTGTATCGGGAATAAGTTTTTGTCGTTACCGTAAACGGGATAATTTTTATTACGCGGGCAGCAATACTCCACGCCGTTGCAGATAATTTTCTGCACTATCTCGTTATAGTAAGTCGGATAGCTTTCATGGCCCGGCTGGAAATAAAAAATTCGCCCGTTGCCACGTTTATAGGTAATACCGCTGCGAAAAACGTTACCGCCTTCAAACCAGCTCAGAAAAACGGTTTCGTCTGGGGTGGGAATATCAAAGTGCTCACCGTACATTTCCTCTTTTTCCAGTACGAAACTTTCGGGAATGCCTCTGGCAATCTCATGAGCTGGGTCGATGACAAACAGCCGCTCTTTTTCATCTGCCTCGCGCCATTTCAAATCGCAGCTAGTGCCCATCAGCTTCATAAAGATTTTCGACATATGCCCGGAATGCAACACGATAAGCCCCATCCCGTGTAATACCCGCTGCTGTACGCGCTCAACGATTTTATCGTCAACTTCTTTGTGGGCGATGTGCCCCCACCAGATTAATACATCGGTTTCGTTCAGGACGCTTTCGGTCAGACCATGTTCCGGCTCATCCAGTGTGGCGGTGCGGGTACTGAATCCGGCAGTCTGTAAAAATTGGGCAATTTGGCTATGGATGCCGTGCGGATAAACCGCCGCAATATGCGGCTCCTGTTGTTCATGCCGGTATTCATTCCAGACAGTGACACGAATCATTTCACTGCTCCTCACGGTTAAAATAGACCGGCAGCCCTGTTTTGGCCGACGCGTAAATGGCTTCCAGAATTAGCGTGACCACCAGTGCTTCTTCGGGTTTCACCACCGGCGGTTTATCGTTGATCACCGCGTCAATCCATGACTGCGCTTCCAGCAGCGCTGGAGAGTCACCGGTGGCATCGTAGAAATCGACGCCACCGACGGCGAACTGAACCTCTTTTTCCCAGGTCGCGCCGTAGGTTTCGCCGTTAATGCGCAGCCCGTTATCCATATCCGCACCGCCTTTGGTGCCGCAGAGTGCGGTTTTCGCTTCGCCCACATCGAGCGTATTCAGCGCCCAGCTTGATTCCAGCATAATGGTGGCACCATCCTGCATGGTGATAAAACCAAAGGCGGAATCTTCGACGGTGAATTTTTCCGGGTCCCACGGACCCCATGCGTTTGCTGCATCCCGGGTGGACGCCAGTTTATGATAGGTGTTGCCGACAATGCATTTTGGCTGATAGTTGTTCATCATCCAGAGGGTTAAATCAAGCGCGTGGGTCCCAATGTCAATTAATGGGCCGCCTCCTTGCGCCTCTTCATCCAGAAAAACGCCCCACGTCGGCACTGCACGCCGCCGGATTGCTTTGGCTTTTGCATAGTAAATTTCGCCAAGATCGCCGTTTTCACAGACCTGATGCAGATAATGTGAGTCCTTGCGGAAACGGTTCTGATACCCAATCGTTAATTTTTTACCGGTGCGGCGCGCGGCATCGACCATCGCCTGCGCTTCAGCCGAGGTTTTGGCCATCGGTTTTTCACACATCACATGCTTGCCCGCTTCCATAGCGGCAATTGAAATACTGGCGTGTGAAATATTGGGCGTACATACGTGAATAATATCTATCCCGGGATCGGCCAGCATTTCGCGGTAATCCGTATAGATTTTAGCGTCAGCAGAGCCATACTCCGTTTTCGCTTTTTCCGCCCGCTCAACGTTAATATCACAGAAAGCTATCAGTTCGACTTCCGGGATCTGGATCAGGGCGGGCATATGTTTTCCATTAGCAATACCGCCGCAACCTATAATACCTATCTTGACCATAACCAGCGTTCTCCACTCCATATGATAACTGGCGTTATGATACAAAATAAGTCAGCGCTAATGTTCCTGGCTTTTTATCATTTTATCCCGGATATTGACCTTCTATATTTTAGCGGCGCAATACCCGTATTTTGTTTAAATACATGATGAAATGTTTTTACGCTATTAAAGCCAACACGTTCAGCGATTTCCGACACGGGAATTTCTTCGTTCAACAATAACCACTTAGCCTGATTCAAGCGATAATCATGTAGAAAACGAACCAATGTCATACCGGTGTTTTTTTTGAAAAAGCG
>JBOFJM010000428.1:0-26259 GCA_051656825.1 Kluyvera sp. | reverse complement strand
CACCGCGTTCGGGGCCGCTATCCATGCGGCGTTTATGATGGCGGCGGCAATTATGGTGCTGGCGTTTGTGCTGTCGTGGCTGTTAAAAGAAGCGCCGCTAAAGACTCGGCACGAATAACCCCTGCCGGATGGCGCTTCGCTTATCCGGCCTACCACACAACCCCACCGCGCATCCGGCAACTGACTATCTCGCGGTCTGAAAAAGACCGCGTAAAATTCACCATAGTAATAAAATATTCCAACAATATTTCCGCGACACCCCAGCTATACCCATAACTTCGTATTCTTCACAAAAGACTAATCGTGATACCCTTCACATGAATGGAATAATTAATTCCTTATACTGCTCGCCACTGTGAATGATGAGGTTTCTTATGACTATCGACCTGAGCAAATTGCTGACTGAACGACGCAACGCCAACAGCACCAACATCGACACCCTCTCTACCGAAGAGATGCTGACGGTAATTAACAAGGAAGATCAGCTGGTTGCCCATGCAATCACTCCGTATATTCCGCAGATTGCACAACTGGTCAACAGCGTCGCCGACGCATTCCGCCACGGCGGGCGTCTGATTTACATCGGTGCAGGGACTTCTGGCCGTTTGGGTATTCTCGACGCCAGCGAATGTCCGCCCACCTTCGGCACTCGCCCGGAGCAGGTCGTTGGCCTGATTGCCGGTGGCCATCCCGCGATTCTGAAAGGGGTAGAAAATGCCGAAGATAACACCGCGCAAGGCGCAGAAGACCTCAAAGCACTGGGCTTTAACGAGCGCGATGTGTTGGTGGGTATCGCAGCCAGCGGTCGTACTCCTTACGTCCTCGGCGCAATGGAATATGCCCACCAGCAAAACGCGCTGGTCGCTATCGTGAGCTGCAACCCGCACGGCGAAATGGCGCAGCGCGCGGATATCGCCATCACCCCAGTGGTGGGCGCGGAAGTGGTTACCGGCTCCACTCGCCTGAAAGCGGGGACGGCGCAGAAGCTGGTGCTGAACATGATAACCACCGGCGCGATGATCCGCAGCGGCAAGGTGTACAGCAACCTGATGGTCGATGTCGAAGCCACTAACGCCAAACTGATTGAGCGCCAGATTTCCATCGTCATGGAAGCCACAGAATGCGACCGCACCACCGCGCAAGCCGCGCTGGGCGCCTGTGGACGGCACTGCAAAACCGCCATCGTCATGGTGCTGGCAAACCTCAGCGCGCAAGAAGCCCAGCAGCTACTGGCACAGAACAACGGCTTCATCCGCAAGGCACTGCAAAAATAATCCGACGAACAGGTAGAGTGGAATGGCAAAAATAAATAAAGAGATGATAGCCCGCATCCTCACTCTGGTCGGTGGGGCAAAAAACGTGGTACAGGCAGGCAACTGCATGACTCGCCTGCGCTTAACCTTGCGCAGTGAGGGGCCAACGGATGTCCCAGCCATTCGCCAGATTGAAGGCGTGCTGGGCGTGGTGGTCAGCGACGAGCAGTTTCAAATAATCCTCGGCCCAGGCCGGGCGCAAAGCGCTGCAGAGATAATGAACCTGCTGCTGGAAGAAGCTGCGCTGATGCCAGAAGAAGACCCTGTAAGCGGCCCTGCCCCGGCTTCGGAATCGGAATCGGAATCGTTGGCAGATATCGCCAGCGCCAAAAAGCAGGAGCTAAAAGGCAAGCAGACCGGGCGGGTGCAGAAATTTTTAGCCAAGTTCGCCACTATCTTTACGCCGCTGATCCCCGGTTTTATCGCCGTAGGTCTGTTGCTCGGTTTCGCCACGCTGGCGGAACAACTGTTCGTGCTGGAAAACGCGCATCCTAACGCCACATTGGTCGATATCATCAGCTATATGAAAGTGTTCAGTAAGGGGATGTTTACCTTCCTGAGCATTCTGATTGGCTATAACACCCAAAAGGCGTTCGGTGGATCTGGGGTCAACGGGGCGATTATCGCGTCGCTGTTTATCCTCGGCTATAACCCGCAGGCCACGGTAGGTTTTTACTCCGGCATCACTGATTTCTTCGGTCACGGTATCGACCCGCGCGGCAATATTATCGGCGTACTGATTGCGGCGATTCTGGGCGCGTGGGTGGAAAAGCAGGTGCGGAAAATCATGCCCGCCAACCTCGACATGATCCTCACCTCGGCGGTAACGCTGCTGATTATGGGCGCGATCACGTTCACCATTATCATGCCGATTGGCGGCTACCTGTTTACCGGTATGTCGTGGCTGTTCCTGCACCTTAACGGCAACCCGTTCGGCTCAGCGGTGTTGGCAGGGTTGTTCTTGTTGGCGGTAATGTTTGGCGTACACCAGGGCTTTGTGCCGGTCTATTTCGCCCTGATGGAAGCTCAGGGTTTCAACTCCCTGTTCACCATTCTGTCGATGGCGGGCGCAGGCCAGGTGGGTGCGGCGCTGGCGCTCTACTACCGCGCAAAACACGGGGCGCTGCTGCGTACGCAGATTAAAGGGGCGATTATCCCTGGCCTGTTGGGCGTGGGTGAACCGCTGATTTACGGTGTAACGCTGCCGCGCATGAAGCCATTTATCACCGCCTGTCTCGGTGGCGCGTGCGGCGGCTTCTTTATCGGCCTGGTGGCCTGGCTTGGCCTGCCGGTCGGCCTGAACACCGTGTTCGGCCCGTCTGGTCTGGTGGCGTTACCGCTGATGACTTCCCACAGCGGTATTTACGCAGGGATGGCCATTTACGCCGCAGGGCTGGCGGTGGCCTATATCTTCGGCTTCCTGCTGACCTGGCTTTTTGGCAGCAAAAACATCGACCTCAGCTAACCTCTCGCCCCCGGCACTCCGCTGGGGGCAAGCGCCTTGCCATGCTATGATGACTGCCTGAAAAAAATACGATAACCAGGTAGAGGAAAATGGGCACCACCAGAAAAGGGATGCTAAACGTACTCATTGCGGCAATTTTGTGGGGCAGCTCCGGGGTTTGCGCGCAGTACATCATGGAACAAAGCCAGATGCCGTCGCCGTTTCTGACCATGATTCGTCTGTTATCCGGCGGTTTTATCCTGCTGACTTTTTCTTTTCTGCACGGCGACCGTATTTTCCGCGTAATGCGCAACCGCAAAGATGCCGCCAGCCTGCTGCTTTTCTCTTTGCTCGGGGCCATGACCGTACAGCTCACCTTCCTGCTGGCGATTGAAAAATCAAACGCGGCGACGGCCACCATTCTGCAATTTCTGTCGCCGACGATTATCGTCGCCTGGTTTGCCATCGTGCGTAAGGCGCGCCCCGGCGGCCTGGTGTGCGCAGCTATCGCTACCTCATTGATTGGCACGTTTTTACTGGTGACTCACGGCGACCCAACCTCACTGTCTATCTCCGGTGCTGCGCTGTTCTGGGGGATTGCCTCGGCCTTCGCCGCCGCGTTCTATACCACCTATCCTTCCACGCTGATTGCCCGTTACGGCACACTGCCCGTCGTCGGCTGGAGTATGCTGTTGGGCGGAGCCATGCTGCTGCCGTTCTACGCGGGTCAAGGCACGCATGTGGTAATGACCGGCAACCTGTTGTTGGCTTTTTTCTATCTGGTGGTGATTGGCACGTCGGTGACCTTTAGCCTGTATCTGAAAGGCGCGCAGATGATCGGGGGGCCAAAAGCCAGCATTCTCAGCTGCGCCGAGCCGCTCAGCAGTGCGTTTTTATCGCTGCTGTTACTGGGCATCAGCTTCATCCTGCCAGACTGGCTGGGCACACTGCTGATTCTGTCGTCGGTGATCCTAATTTCGCTGGACTCACGCCGCCGCACAAAAACGGTATAATGCGGGAGAAGCCCGATAAATCGCCGTTTATCGGGCTAAATAACGACGTATTAATCGCACAGCGCGTGCAGCTCATCCATTGAAAGACCGGTAATCACCCGCACCCAATCAGGTTCCATACCTTGCTCCAGCATGGTGCGCGCAATGCGTAGCGCTTCTTGCCGCTTACCTTCTTGTTGCCCTTCCTGATGCCCTTCCTGGCGTAACCTTTCCGCAATCGTCATCAATTTCTCCTTGTGTTGAGGGGAACGTTCTGCCGCTGCCTGGAGAAACTCATGAAAGCGGGGAGCATCGCCAGAGCGCAGCAGGTAATTAAACAGCGCGGTTAGCTGGCTGTCATTAGCCGATCCATTAACCAGAAGCGCGGCTATGCGCTCAACGACGGCCAGCAAGTCGCGCTGGCGAATATGTTTTTGAATCAGCTCCAGCAGCGCCACACGGCGGTGCTGCATAATCTCGTCATCAGAGACGACCGTAATATCGACCAACGGAAGCTCCCCTGCATACAGTTGCCGCGCGGCCAGTGGTTCAGCAAATTCATCCAGCCAGCACAGCGAGTAGGGATAAGGGCTTTGTATACCGTGATAAAACAGCATCGGTATCACCAACGGCAGCATGTTATGCCCAGCATCCAGATGGCGTTGCATCGCCGCCAGCGCATAACGCATTAGCCGAAACGCCATATGCACATCCGGCGAGCTTTGGTGTTCAATGACTACGTAAATATAGCCATCTCCTTGCGCCGTTTTCAGTGACCACAGCACATCAGAATAACGGGCGCGAAGATTCGGTTCGATAAAGCTACCGGATGCCAGTTCAAGCGTTTGCAGGTCACACAACGTGCGTAACGGCGCGGGAAGATGGATAGATAAAAAATCTCTCGCCGTGTCAGGGTGACATAAAAACTGTTTAAAAACCGCATCATGCGGCGTGGAACTGGCGCGTATCGTCATGGTTATCCGTCACCCGAAAAGTTGAGGTAGTGACGGTATCGCACGGCGAATCCGGGAGCATCTGCCGTTTATCCGCGCTGCGATCAACGCTCGAAGATATCGTTCTGCGGCAGTAACGCCTGCATTTTTATGGGAAGCACTGCGCAAAATGCCGAGCCGGAGAATGCGTCTATAGTTAACGTAATGAATTAACAGAAGGCTATTGGTGATGAAAAATAGACACGCTACCGCTTTACTCGTTGCCTGTCTGGCGCTGCCTGTCGCGGCGTCTGCTGCACCGTTAGAAGGGCTTAAGTTTGCGCAGCAAAAACAGCAGGTGGTGAAAGATGTGAAGCAAAACTGCCCGGCAAGCAATGGGATGAGCGATACCACGTTTGCCAACCGTGTGCTGGAGTCAGCAGAGAATAAAACGGCGGTGCACAGCGCCACTCGGGCGCTGGATAAAAACGATACGGCGGCTTATCGGCAGGCGATTAGCCGCATTCAGTGCCCAAAGCCGTAGCGCTGGATCGGGCCTGGTAGCGCATCGGCTATCAGGCGTGTTGCCCCAGTCTTTTTGCCAACCGTTCCAGCTTCATCATCAGCAGTAGCGTAATCGCCACCAGCACGATGGTAAGCGCCGCGCCGTCGGCAATATTCCCGCGATCGGTCAGGCTAAAGATAGCCACCGGCAGCGTCGTCCAGCCCGGCGGGTAAATCATCATCGTCGCGCCCAGCTCGCCCATCGACAGCGATAAACTCAGCGCCAGCGCCGACATCATCCACGGCATTAGCAGCGGTAAGGTGACGTGACGCAGGCGATACCACGGCGATGCGCCAAGGCTTGAGGCGACATTTTCGATATCGGCGGAAACCCGCGCCAGCCCGGTTGAAACGTTGCTGAAGGTGAACGCCGAAATCAACACAAAGTGCGCCGTGAGCACAATCCACAGCGTGCCGTTCATTTGCAATGGCCCCAGGCTGAACGCCACTAAAATGCCCAACCCCACGGACACCGACGGGATCGCGCTGGGCAGATAAAACGCCATACTCAGCCATTTTTGCGCCTTTGCGCTGTACTGGCGCAGCGCCAGCGCCGCCCATACGCCGCACAGCAGGGCAAACAGGCTGGCGCAAAAGCCAATCACCAGGCTTGAAAAGAGCGCGTCCCATGCCGCTCCGCGCAGCGCATTCACAAAGTGCATCAGCGTGAAGCCGCTCGGCAAAATACCGTTCCACTGCTGGCTGAGGCTGGACATCAGAATCACCACCAGCGGCAGGAGGAAGAACAGCGTAAATAGCGTGGTGGCAACCGCGCCTGCGGCGATACGCCCTTTGCGTGACCAAATCAGCATGGTTATCTCCTTACGCCTGTGCGCGACGCCGCCAGCCGATACAGCGAGAACAGCGCCAGCGACAACACAATGTTTATTAACGCAATCATGCAGGCGACGCTGTAGTCAGATTCCAAAATCGCCTTGCTGTATACCATCATCGGCAGCGTGTTTACCCCTTTCGCCCCGATAAACAGCACTATGCCAAACTCGTTAGTGGTCAGCAGTAAACAGAGGCTGCCGCCCGCCAGCAGCGCCGGGAGCGCCGCCGGGAAAATGACTTGAGCAATCACCCGCAGGGGGTGCGCGCCAAGGATGCTGGCCGCTTCAAGCTGGCTTTTGTCGATTTGCCGCAGCGCCGCCATCAGTGGGCGCATCACTAGCGGCGTAAATACGGTAATTTCCGCCAGAATCACGCCATTAATGGAGTAGAGAAAATCCACCGGCGGCAGGTCAAAGGCAAACAGGCTCATCAGCGTGCCGTTGAGCAACCCCGCAGAGCCATAAATAAAGGTAAATGCCAGGGTAATCAGGAAGGTAGGCAGGGCGATAAAGGTATCCACTACGCGGCTAATCAAGCCACTGCCCGGAAAGGGAATAAACACCAAACTCAGCGACAGCACGCTGCCCAACAGCAGGCAGCCTGCCGTTGCCAGCAGCGCGATGTGCAACGTATTCAGCAGTGCGCCAACAAAGCGTTTTGACTCAATAACCTGCCAGAGGGTATCAAGCCCCATCTCGCCGCTCGTGTTGCGCAGCGCTTGTTCGACAATCAGCGATAGCGGCCAGAAAAACAGCGTCGCCAATACCAACAGCGGTAGCGCCAGCCATAGCAGCGGGCGCAGAGAGGGCGCGGGAGTTTCCAGCGTCAGAGAGCGCGGCATCGTTATACCTCGATTAAAACGGCGTCATCAGGCTCAAACCACAGCGCCAGTTTGTCGCCAGGCCGTGGCAGCGGGTTGAGATGGGTCAGCACGATACGCACCGACTCCCCCGCAACATCACACACCAGATGGGTTAAATCCCCCTGCCAGTGCAGCGATTGCAGCGTCGCGTTGAAGCGGTTGCTGCCTGCGGTGCGCGGCGTCAGGCTCAGGTGCTGCGGGCGAACGCACAGCAGGGCATTATGGCTATGATGGCCGCCCTGGCTGAACGCGCGGATAACCGAACCGCCGCAGCTTACATCGACAAAGCCCGGCGCTTTCGCCGTGCCCAGCGCGGTGGCTGAGAGGATATTGGCGCGCCCTAAAAACTCCGCCGCAAAACGATTTGGCGGGTGCTGATACAGCGCCCGGGTTTCGCCGTGGGCAATCATCGAGCCGTCTTTCATAATGCCGATTTTGTCGGCAAGCGTGAGCGCTTCGGTTTGATCATGCGTGACGTACAGAATGGTTAATTCCGGCATTTCACGGTGCAGGCGGGCAATTTCCTCCACCATGTTATGGCGGATTTGCGCGTCCAGCGCGGAGAGCGGTTCGTCGAGCAACAGCACGCGTGGACGCACCGCAATCGCGCGGGCAATCGCCACACGCTGCTGCTGGCCGCCGGAAAGCTGATGCGGGTAACGGGTGGCGTAATCGCTCATACCAACCGTTTTCAGCGCTTGTGTAACCCGTTCTTTGATTAACGCTTTTGGCTGTTTTTGCGCGCGCAGGCCAAAGGCGACGTTATCTTCCACTTTCATATGCGGGAACAGCGCGTAGTTCTGCACGACCATCGCCAGCCCGCGTTTGTAAGGTGGCAGATGGGTAACGTCGGTATCGCCCATCAAAATGCGCCCGCCCGCAGGCTGTACAAAGCCAGCAACCGCGCGCAGCACCGTCGTTTTCCCGGAACCAGACGGACCAATTAACGCCAACACTTCGCCTGGTTCAATGGTTAACGACAGCGGTTTAAGCACCACGTTGCCGTGATAGGCCACGCGCAGCGAGTCGAGGACAATCCCCGATGCGCCAAGCGCAGCCGGGGCGTGAACGGGGGTTGTTTTCATCAGCATCGCGCTTACTCGCTGTCGGTCACGTTGTGCCAGCGGGCGATATCTGCCGACAGAGAAACGGCGACGTCATCCCAGTTCGGCTGCCAGCTTTTTACCCCTTCCAGCGCGGTTTTCGCCGCCTGATAGTGGGCATCCGTCGGCGTCACGTCGCTACGTACAGGCATCCCCCAGGAGAGTTCGCTGACGCGGGTTTGCGCCTCTTTACTCAGTAGGAAGTTAATCAGTTTTTTGCCGTTTTCGCTTTCCGGTGCGCCCTGGACTAAGCCAATCACGTACGGGATCGCCAGCGCGCTGCGTTCGCCCTGGGCGTTCGCTGGCCAGAAGATTTTGACGTTCGGGTTGCGTTCCATTTGCGCGAGGTTCATTTGCAGGTCGCCGTTAGCCACGTACAGTTCGCCTTTATTGACCAGGGCGGTCAGCTTGCCGGTTGAAGCGGAAGGCCCGACGTTATTGGCCTGTAGCTTGCCGAGATAAGCAAAACCAGCCTCTTTGTCACCGAAACTATGAAAGGCTTGCAGCATTACCGCCGTGCCGTCAGCGGCCTGGCCTGGGGTGGAATATTGCAGCTTGTTTTTGAATTTCGCGTCGAGCAAATCCTGCCAGCTTGTCGGGGCGGTTTTCAGCAGTTTGCCGTTATAGATAAAGCTCAGATAGTTCTTCACCAGCGGTGAATAAGCGTCGTTGGCGTCTGGAATTTGTGCGGCGGCGTCGCTTGTAAAGTTCGCCAGCAGTTTCTCGGCGGCGGCACGTTGAATGAACGGTGGCGCGGTCACTAAGACATCAGCCTGCGGGTTGGTACACTCTTTTGCCAAACGCTCGACCACCACGCCGCCACCGCCTTCCACATAGCGCACGGTTATCCCCGTTGCTTTGGTGAAGGCATCAAACTGCGTCTGATACCAACTGTTATCGCCGTCGTGTAAGCCGTCGATGGAGTAAACCGTCACCACCGATTCCGCCCATGATGGGACGCTGGCGAGAGCGAAAACAGACAGCAGAGCAAGTCGGGAGAGTTTCATCGTATTTGCCTCATAGCGAAGGTTGCGTTTTCTGGCCTATGCCAGATTTGCTTTTTACGCTAAACGGCTTTTATGACAAAACAATGACGCTGGTGAATAATTGCCGGATCGGCACAGCATGATTCAGTGCGTATCGACCTCGATCCGCAGGCTGTCGTGACGCCAGTATTCAATATCCAAATCTAACACTCGCCCATGCTGATCGTAGTTAAGACGGCGTAGCAGTAGCGCCGGACGCCCTTCCATCACCCCCAATGCCTGTGCGGCTTGCGCGGGCATCGCAGTGGGATAAAACGACAAATGCATACTGGTATAGACAAGGTTGTAATGCGATTCATAAACCTCGGTCAGGCTGCCGTTGAGATCGTATTGCAGCAGTTCCGGCACTCGCGCAGGCAGGCAGTGGTTTTCGCAGTAACACACCGCGCGACCATCGGCGTAGCGCAGGCGAGTCAGCAGATAGATTTGATCAAACGGCTGCAATTGCAGCGGCTCCATCACCTCCACCGGTACGGTAGTCAACGCGCCTTTCAGCAGCGTGGTTTTTGGCTCGCGGCCTTGTTCACGGCACAGCTTGTGGAAGTTGGTGTTTTGAGTGGGATCGAGCCACAGGCGTTCGGGCGTGACAAACCAGCCGCGACGATCGGCGCGCCAGATAAGCCCGCTGGCCTCAAGCTGCGCCAGGCTTTCACGAATGGTAATACGCGTGGTGTTGAAAATAGCGCACAGTTCCCGTTCAGACGGTAGCTTATCGCCGCTTTTCAATGCGCCGCTGTGAATACGCGCCTGAAGTTGCGCCTTGATCAACAAATATTGCGGGATATCGCCTGGGGTAGATTTCATTCTCATTCGCTTCCGTTTTTCCTGTCGCCATTATACAGATCCAGATGAATTTTTTGTTGCAGCCTCATTTTCCCTTTGACCCATTGCAGGAAAGATCGTCATGATAATTACAAATCTGGTATAGACCAAAGGTAAACAACATGACTTCGCGTAACTATCTGCTGCTGACTCCAGGCCCACTGACCACCTCACGCACCGTGAAAGAAGCGATGCTTTTCGATAGCTGTACCTGGGATGATGACTACAACCTTGGCGTGGTCGAGGAGATTCGCCGCCAGCTTACCGCGCTGGCCACTGCCGCTGGCGGCTACACCTCCGTGCTGCTGCAAGGCAGCGGCAGCTACGCCGTTGAAGCGGTGCTGGGCAGCGTCATTGGCCCACAGGACAAAGTGCTGATTGTCAGCAACGGCGCTTACGGCGCGCGGATGGTCGAGATGGCGCAGATGATGAGCATCGCCCATCACGCCTACGATTGCGGCGAAGTCTCGCGCCCCAACGCCGATGAGATCGAAGCGATCCTCAAAGCCGACGCGGCGATCAGCCATATTGCCATGGTGCACAGCGAAACCACCACCGGAATGCTCAACCCGATTGACGAAGTGGGCGCGCTGGCACGTCGTTACGGTAAAACGTACATTGTCGATGCGATGAGCAGTTTTGGCGGTATCCCTATGGATATCAACGAACTGGGAATAGATTACCTGATAAGCTCCGCCAACAAATGTATTCAGGGCGTACCGGGCTTTGCCTTTGTGATTGCCCGTGAAGAAAAGCTGGCAGCCTGCGCGAGCCGCTCCCGCTCGCTGTCGCTGGATCTCTACGCTCAATGGCGTTGCATGGAAGATAACCACGGCAAATGGCGCTTTACTTCGCCAACCCACACTGTGCTGGCGTTTGCGCAGGCGCTGAAAGAACTCGCCGAAGAAGGCGGCGTGGCGGCGCGTCATCAGCGCTACCAGCAAAACCAGCGCAAACTGGTCGCCGGTATGCGGGCGCTGGGCTTTGACACCCTGCTGGACGATACGCTGCATTCACCGATCATTACCGCATTCTACTCACCGAAAAACCCGCAGTACCGCTTCAAAGAGTTTTATAGCCTGCTGAAAGAACAAGGGTTTGTTATCTATCCGGGCAAAGTGTCGCAGAGCGATTGCTTCCGCATTGGCAACATTGGCGAGGTGTACGACGCCGACATTACCGCCCTGCTCACCGCCATCAACCATGCTATGTACTGGACAAAATAAGGAGCCACCATGAACCGTATTAACGCTGTCATCCTCGACTGGGCCGGAACAACCGTCGATTTTGGTTCCTTCGCACCGACGCAGATTTTCGTCGAAGCATTTCGCCAGGCATTTGACGTCGAAATCACCCTGGCGGAAGCACGCGTCCCAATGGGGCTTGGCAAGTGGCAACACATTGAAGCATTAGGGAAATTACCCTCGGTGGACGCCCGCTGGCAGGCCCGATTTGGCCGAGCGATGAATAGCGCAGATATCGACGCGATTTACGCCGCGTTTATGCCGCTGCAAATTGCCAAAGTTGTCGATTTTTCCGCACCGATTGCCGGTGTTATCGACACAATCGCCGCACTTCGCGCTGATAACATCAAAATTGGTTCTTGCTCTGGCTACCCACGCGCGGTGATGGAACGGCTTGCGCCCGCCGCCGCTGACCACGGCTACGCGCCGGATAATTGGGTTGCCACCGATTTTCTTGCCGCAGGCGGGCGTCCGGGGCCGTGGATGGCGCTGCAAAACGTTATCGCGCTGGGTATCGATTCCGTCGCGCATTGCGTGAAAGTGGATGATTCCGCGCCAGGCATTGAGGAAGGCATTAACGCCGGTATGTGGAGCGTGGGGCTGGCGGTGTCTGGCAATGAATTTGGCGCGACGTGGGACGAGTACCAGGCGATGTCGGCAGAAGAAATAGCCACTCGTCGCGAACATGCCAGCCGCAAGCTGTATGCCGCCGGAGCGCATTATGTAGTGGATTCACTGGCGGACTTGCCGAAGGTGATTGCTGAGATTAATCAGCGTCTGGCGAAGGGCGAGCGCCCGTAAATCTGCCCGCTTATCCGGCCTACAGGAGGTTCCTTATAGGCCGGATAAGGTGTTTAGCGGCTTATTTTCACTTTCGTTGCCACCAGCAACGCCGTCAGTAACATCAGCGTTCCCGACAGCATTACCGGCGAGGTCAGCCCTAAACGGTCTAACGCCAGGCCGCCTATCGCTGCGCCGCAGGTATTGGCAAGCTGAATAACAGCGACCTGAATCGACCCGGCTTTTTCAGCCTGATCGGCCAGTGAACGAGTTATCCACGTTGACCAACCCACCGGCACTAGCGCAAACGCCAGCCCCCAGATAATCGCAATACCTGACGCCACGATTTTGTCGCTCCCCCACAGCACCAGCACCAGCGCGCTTAACGCCAGCACCAACGGCGCACCGGCCAACGCCAGTTTGACCGAGCGTTTGAGGATAACCGAAGAAAGTGACGTGCCGACAAAGCTGGCAATACCAAAGCTCAGCAGAACCAGCGTTAGGCCATCGACATCAAAACCGGCGAGGTTCATATACACTGGACGAATGTAAGTGAAGAACGCAAATTGCCCGGCAAAGGACATAAAAATGGCCGTCATCCCCGCCATAACGCCAGGGCGTTGCAACAGGCTAAACATGTTTTGCTTCTGGTGCGCGGGTTCACCGGGCAGTGAAGGCAGCGCCTTAATCACCCACAGGATACACAGCACGCCCATCACCGCAGCCGCATTAAAGACGTTACGCCAGCCAATAATCCCGCCTAAAAAACTGCCCAACGGTGCGGCTATCACCAGGGCTATCGACACGGCACCAAAAATCACCGACAGCGCTTTCGGCACGGTGCGCGCCGGGACGAGTCGCATTGTTAACGACGCCGACATTGCCCAGAAGCCGCCCAGCGCTAGCCCCAGACAGGCGCGCCCCACCAGCAGCAGAGGAATGGGCAAACGAAACCAACAGGCAGGAGAGCGTCAGCAGCACGGCAAACAAAATCACCACATAGCGGCGATCGGTGGCGCGGATAACCTGGGTAATAAACAGGCTGGAGAACATGGCAACAAATGCGGTGACTGTCACCGATTGTCCGGCAACGCCTTCTGAAATGCCCAACTCTTGTGCCATCGGTGTCAGTAGGCTGACCGGTAAAAACTCGACGGTGATCAGGCAAGCGACGCAGAATGCGACGGCAAAAACCGCCGACCAGTTAGGCCGTGCAACAGGCTCAGCGCGGGTTTTTTCTTCGATATGTTCACTCATTTAGCTACCTGCGTGATGTTTTGCGGAAAGGTCGCGCAGTGTAGCACTTTAATTGTGACGTATTTAACGTTTTGGCAACTATCTCCACCGTAAAACAGAGCACTCAGTGCAGCCAGTGGACGCCGTTTTCGTCATGAAACAGGGCGTTATAGCGATACTGGAAGGCATTCAGCTCGTTGGGATCCGGCTCCAGTTCGCGCAGGAAACTGAGCGCCAGGCGGATTTGCGCATCTGTTATCGGTGCGGCGAGGCGCGCTTTTTGCAACAGCCGATGCCAGCGCTGCATGTTCGCTTCACTGCCATCCACAATGCAGACCTGCCAGATAAGCAGGATTTGCGCCGCGTTTTGCAAATGCGCTTCGTTGGGTCGCTCCAGGTAGCGTAAATACTCTTCGCCCTGCGATTTTCCCAACTGGTCAATCATCGACTCCACCGGCTCTGGCGTAATCGCCAGCCGCTCGCTCAGGCGACGAATGGCCCGACGAGAACCCGAGGTGAGGATCCGAAATCCGACAACAAATACCACCGCCAGGGTGGCCAGAATCAACCAGATCATGCACGCTCTCATCTTTGCTAAACCCCGACATCATAATGGGAATTTACGCGCTGTCGATAACCGGAGACACTATTCTGTGCGTTAGCTCCATCACGGGGATTAATGAAATCCACAAATTGCCGTTAAGTGACTCAAACGTAGAGCATTCTTCCAGATACCTACGCTTTCGCCGGACATAAAAAAGCCCGGCATGAGCCGGGCAAAGTTACCAAACCCACCTACACCATTTTTAACTGTTGCAGTTTCTTCTCACGGCGAATTTTACGTTCTTCAAATACCGCCACGATAGCCATCAGACAGATACAGCCGATAGCAGCGGTGTCCAGCGCGGCGAAGGTTCCCGCCCAGCCGGTGAGGCCGAAGATTGGCGTACCGTCGGCAATCATCCCCAGACCCAGCTTAGCGAAGCTGTCGCCAATCAGATAAGCAAACGTGCCTTTGATACCATCGGCTGTGCCGATCGCTTTTTTCGGAACAAAACCGACTGCCGCCACGCCGATTAACAACTGCGGGCCAAACACCAGGAAGCCAAGCGCGAACAGCGAGGCCAGATAAACGTACTGGTTGCTGGCGTGTTGATAAACACCGAGCGTAGCAATAATCAGTGCCAGCGCGACACACGCCACCAGCGCACGACGGCCATTGGCGAGGTCAGAGAGCCAGCCCCATAGCAGAGTGCCCACCAGCGCGCCCACTTCAAATAGGGTAAACCCTTGAATCGCCACCTCTTTAGAGAGCTTCAGCTCCTGGAAAGCGTACACGGTAGACCACTGGTCGATACCAATGCGCACCACGTACAGGAAGATGTTGGAGAAGCACAGCAGCCAAATCACTTTGTTTTTCAGTACGTACTCAACAAAAATTTGCCATTTGGTCATCTCGTTTTCTTCGGTTTCTTTATCTTCTTCGCTGATCTCCTCGCCGAACAGCTCTTCCGCTTTACCCAGGCCATAGGATTCCGGGGAGTCGCTGCCGAAACGCAGGCCGATAAAACCGACAATCAGGGCGATAATCGACGGGAAGATAAACATGCCAATCACGTGACCGTCGAACAGGACGTTTGCGCCAAACAGCGCCACGCCTGCCGCACCCGCACCACCGAGGTTGTGGGAGATATTCCACATGCCGAGGTACGAGCCACGCTTACGGCGCGGCGTCCATTTGGTGATGGTGGAGTAGCTGCACGAGCCGCCGGTACTCTGGAAGAAACCGCTCAGCGCGTAGAAAGCAATCATCAGGAACAGGCTGGTTGAACCCGCGCCCATGCTGGCGCTAAAGCCGAGCATACAAATCGCGGAGAGGATCAGCATAAACGGCAGGAACTGCTTGGTGTTTTTGCCGTCGGCGTAGTAGGAAACCAGCGTTTTACCCACACCGTAGGTGATGGAGAAGCCCAGGCCAATCATCCCGAGCTGCGTCATGCTCAACCCGTAGGTGGAGATCATGTCGTTCTGCGCGATGTTAAAGTTCTTGCGGATCAAGTACATGGTCAGGTAGCCAATAAAGACCACCAGATAAGACTGCATGAACGGTTTGAACCACATTTTGCGCCGTTCTTCGAGCGGCAAGTCCAGGGTCGGCTTGCGCACCTGGTTTAGAAAGGCCAGCATGGGTATCTCCTGATTTGTTATACCTGCGTGATAGCCGGTATTGTAAAAATCAGCAGCCCGCCTGGCCTGAGACAGTGTCCAGGTGAAACCGGGAAAATTTCCTAGTTTTCGCCCATTCGGCTTAGAAAGGTGAAGCGGGTCACGCTTCGCGCGGCGCCCGGGCGTTTAAAAACGGCAATAGCAGTAGCGCGGAAACCCCAGCGGCAATGGCGATCACCACAAAGAACCCCGTCCAGTGCCACACTTCCATCACCTTCGCCAACGGCCAGCCGGAAAGCGATGCCCCCAGATAAGCAAACAACCCGACAAAGCCGGTTGCCGCGCCCGCCGCCTCTTTGTGCGAGCACTCTGCCACCGCCATACCAATCAGCATTTGTGGGCCAAAGACGAAGAAACCGGTGGTGAAGAAGCACGCCGCCTGCATCACGTAGCTGGCGAACGGCATCAGCCACAGCGAGCCGACGGAGAGCAAAATTCCGGCGGCAAAAATCAGGTTCATCGGCCCACGGTTGCCGTTGAACAGTTTGTCAGAGCCCCAGCCCGCCACCAGCGCGCCGATAAACCCGCCCAGCTCGAACATGGTGACGGCGGTGTTGGCAGTCACCAAATCCACACCGAGCGTCTCGGACATATACAGATTTCCCCAATCGTTAATGGCCGCGCGCACTACGTAGACCAGCACATAACACAGCGACAGTAGCCAGATATACGGATTTAGCAGCACATATTTGGTGAGGATTTCTTTGCGCGTTAGCCCCGCGCCTTCCTGCTGTTGGGCGATTTCCAGCGCGTCGTGCTGCCTGTCGCCTACCGGCGGTAATCCCACGGCCTGCGGGCGGTCGCGCAGCCGCCAGCAGAGGAAAAGCCCGACCACGATAGCCAGCAGACCAGCGATCATCATCCCCGCGCGCCAGCCGTAATGCAGCGCTGCCGCCGCCATCACTATCGGGATAAGCGCCCCGCCGACGTTGTGCGCGGTATTCCAGATAGCCCACCAGCCGCCGCGCTCATTACGCGAATACCAGGCGGTGAGCAGGCGGGCGCACACCGGCGCGCCCCAGCCCTGGAAGAAAGCGTTCAACGCCCACAGCACCGCAAACGCCCAGAGCGAATTTGAAAAGCCGAACAAAATGTTCACAAGCCCTGTGGCAATCAGGCCAAAACCCATGAAATAGCGGGCGTTGGAACGGTCGCTGACGATGCCAGAGACAAATTTCGACAGGCCGTAAGTGATGTAAAACAGCGTTGCCAGCAGGCCAATATCGTTGAGGCTCAATACGCCGCTGGCGAGGATTTCCGGTACGGCGGCGTTGAAACTTTTGCGGGTGAAATAAAACAGCGCATAGCCAAGCCAGATGGTGAGCAGGATATGCCGCCGCCAGTAGCGATAGCGGGCGTCCACCTCGTTTTTATCAGTGATAAGCGGCGCGTTGGCCGGGGCTTTTAAAAATGCAAACATCGCCGTTCCTTACGCGTAACGCAGAGGCAAAGAGACACTGACGCGCGTGCCACGCATACAGGAAATCGTGAGCGAGCCGCCCAGCGCCGTCACGCGCTCACGCATACCGGTGAGGCCAAATCCTTGTTGATTCGACCCCGGCGGCAGGCCGCTGCCGTCATCTTCCATCACCAGCATCAGCCGTTCATCCTGCTGCCAGCCCTGAAGGGTGACCGCGCTGGCATTGGCGTGTTTCACAATGTTGTTCAGCCCTTCCAGGCAGACGCGGAACAGGGTCACACGCTGACTTTCGCTCAGCGCAGATTCCTCTATCTGCCAGTCGAGATGGCTAATAATGCCACGGCTTTCCAGCTCCATTTCGCGCATCAGCGAGCGAATGGCTTGCTCCAGCGAAAGGTCGTCTAACTGGCGCGGACGTAAACGGCCCAACAGACGGCGCACGGAGTCATAAACGCCCAGTGACAGGTGTTCAATAAGCTGCCCGCTTTGCTTCACGCCGCCGTTATCAGCCGCCAGACGCTGCACAATTCCGGCCTGAGTACGAATGGCGGTGATGGTTTGACCGATGTCATCGTGCAACTCGCGCGCCACATCGCGGCGCACACTCTCTTCGGTTTCTAACAAACGTTCTGCCAGGCGATGGTTGCGCGCCAGCTCGCTTTGCAGCGACTGGTTAAGCTCGCGCAGGCGTTGGATCCCCGCGCCCAGTAGCAACCCGGTGAGGCTTTGCGCTAACAATGAGAGCAGTAAATCAACGGGGTGATCGTGCCAGGTTTGGCTGGCAATCAGCGCGATGGCGTTCATCAGGGTGGCAATCAGCGCCCCCTGCCAGCCGTAATGCCAGGCGAGGGCGATAATCGGCAGCGCCAGGCAAAATGGCGTGAAGCGCGAGAGTTCATCCGGCAAGCCCAGTTGCAGCCACAGGCTCACGGAGAACAGCAGCAGATACCAAATCAGATGCCGACCGCGCCAGTTGACCGGTTGGGAAACCAGCGCCGGGCCGAGCGGCAGCCAGGTGGTGCTGGTGAGGTAATGCCAGAACACCAGGCAAACAGGCGCAAGCGTCAAGCCGCCGGTTAAGGTAAGCAGCAGCGCATTCCATGCCTCTTCGCCTTGCCCCAGCCACGGCAGTGATTGCAGCAGCGCCGCCTCCGTCAACGCCGCGCCCTGCAACAGCAGCGTGCGCCAGTCGCGCTGGTGACGATAGCGAGAAATCAGCGTCACCGGAAGCAGCGTCAGAAAACTTCCGATCATCAAAAGTGGCAGATGCGCCAGCGCCACTTCCTGCGCCAGCCAGTAAACCAGCAGCCATTCCGCGCCCAGCAGTACTGGCCAGTAACCGCGCGGGCATTGCAGCATTAGCCCCAGACGCAGGCCAAACGGGAACAGCAGCACCGCCAGATCCGGGCGCTCGACCAGATGCAGGCTAATACTCCACAGGCAAAACCATGCGGCGGAGAAGATAAAAAAGCAGGCGAGAACGGTGATTAGCCGTGAGAAAAGGGTTTTCATTGCCAGCCGTCAAACATCCGTCGAGCCAGCTCGACGTCATTGCTGACGCCCAGTTTTTCCATCAGGTTAGCGCGGTGTACGTGTACGGTTTTTGGCGACAACCCTAACTCGGCGGCAATCTCTTTCACCGCCATGCCCTGCGCCAGCTTCTCCGCGACCTGGCGTTCGCGTTTGGTTAGCGGATCCTGACGCCCAGCCGCCAGCTTCACGGCAATATCTGGCGTTAAATAACAGCCGCCGGTCGCCACGGTGCGTACTGCGGCGATCAGTTCATCCGGGCTACAGCGTTTGGAAAGAAAGCCACGCGCCCCAGCGTTTAGCGCCTGTTCGACCAGCGCGGGGCTGTCGTGGACGGATAACATAATCGTCGCCATGCCTTTCGGCAGTTGGTGCAGTAGCTCCAGCCCTGAGATATCCGGCATTGAGATATCGCAGATACACACCTGCACGCCACGTCCCGGTAATCCCGCCAGCGCCTCACTGCCTGAGCCGAACTCAGCCACAACCTGCAAATCAGGTTCCAGCCCCAGCAACTGGGCAAAGCCGGAGCGGACGATAGTGTGGTCGTCGATAAGGGCAACGGTGATCATGAGTTCATCCTGGCGCTAAGGTAGGCCTGATGGCGCTGCGCTTATCAGGCCTACGGGCGGGTGCTGTTGTAGGCCAGATAAGGCATTTATGCCGCCATCCGACAAAAGCGCTTACCTTAACGATAAGCGCCCTGCTGTTCAAGCCTTGAGCGGGTTACTCAAAAAAGACGGTGATCTTGTTAAACATTGACGGGTCGGACTGGTTGCGCGCCACTTTCACGACATCTTCCAGCTTGTCGATTTGGCTCATCATCTGCTCCAGACGCTGGTCATCGTTGACCAATAGCCAAATGCGGCTGTGGTCGCTGCCCTGAATCGGTAGGCACAGAATGCCTTCGACGTTAAAGGCTCGGCGGGCAAACAGGCCGCAAACGTGGGTCATCACGCCGGGATGGTTGCGCACGGTGAGTTCGAGAATTACGTTGTCATGAGTCTGCTGTTGCATGGCTTATTCCCCCACCATTTCTGTATTTGCCGCACCCGGCGGAACCATCGGATACACTTTTTCGTCGGCGTCGATACGCACATGGATAAGCGCAGGGCCAGGGCGATTAATCATCGCCTGTAATGCTGCCTGTGGGTCAGTTTCGCTGTTTAAATCACAGGTTTCCAGACCGAAACCGGCGGCACTTTGCATGAAGTTAATCATGCCCGGATAGGTGGCGGCAAACACCCCTTGCTGGTAGAACAGGCTTTGTGGTTGATGCACCAACCCCAACGCCTGGTTGTTCAGCAGGATAATTTTAACGTCCAGTTGGTTTTCTGCGGCTGTCGCCATCTCTTGAATGTTCATCATCAGGCTGCCGTCGCCGGAGAAGCACAGCACTTTTTTATCCGGGTTTGCCAGCGCCGCGCCGATAGCCGCAGGCAGACCGAAGCCCATCGTGCCCAGGCCGCCGGAAGTCAGCCACTGACGTGGGCGGTTCAGCGGGTAGGCTTGTGCCGTCCACATCTGATGCTGGCCCACATCGGTGGTGATGATGGCGTTATCGTCAACGCACGCGGCAACGGCGTTAATCAGCCCATAATGGCTGAGCGGGTCGCTCGCCTGCGGGATCGCGCAGGGGAATTCTTGCTGCAATTCCGCCACTTTACCGCGCCATTCATTGCGTGGCTGCGCGTCGATTTGCGGCAACAATTGCGCCAGCACGTCATCAACATCGGCCTGAATTGCCACATGTGCCTGTTTGATTTTACCCAGCTCGGCGCGGTCGATATCAACGTGGATAATTTTCGCGTTCGGGCAAAACTCGGCGACTTTACCGGTCGCCCGGTCATCAAAACGAGCGCCTAAAACAATTAATAAATCAGACTGTTGCAGAATAAAATTGGTACTGCGCGCACCGTGCATACCGAGCATTCCTAACGACAACGGGTGCGCTTTAGGCAGCATCCCCAGCGCCATCAGCGTCATGGTGGTTGGCAGGTTGGCTTTCTCAGCCAGTTCGCGCACGCGCTGCGGGGTGTTAATCACCCAGCGCCCTGCTCGTGTCGCGCCAGAATATGGCGAATCTGCGTGCTTTGGCTTAAGGCGTCGTACAGCGGAAGTACCGTGCCGCCGGGGATGCCGGTCACCATAGTGATCCCCTGACGTTCCAGTAAATGAACGATTAATTGCGCGCCGGTAAAGCGTGTCGTGTTTGATGTTGTGCCCGAACTTGCCATGCTCCAGTCCTTTTATTCTGGGCCAGCTTTACGTGTCGTACTGCAAGTTGCAGATGCGTGAGCTGCAACTTGAAGCACTCGCGTATCCGAGGGGGCTAGAAACTAAAAACCCCGCTCGGTTTGCGCCGGCGGGGTTTGGAATCGTGTGTGTTCCTGACCCTACGGCGCATTGCCGACGACCACCGCGGCGGGTAGCGCGGTTTTTAGTAGGGTCGAAGTCAGCATGGAAGGAGTCATTCAGGGTCTGTCTCTCAATTCGTTAAGTGAATTCATACAAACACAGCTTTTTTAGGCTGACAATGGAAATATTTTCATCTGCGCAAAAATGCGTCACCGGTCACATTTGCATGTCGGCAGAAAACGCTTTTGCGGTCACGTCGGGATGAGAATTGCAGCCCAGGGCAACGGCGGCCATTTTCCTACGCCTGTTCTACGTCAGTGGCAACAATTGTTGCCGTTAGACGTGTATAAATCCTGCCTGCTAACTACATTTCATTTACATGTTTGATAGTTAAATAACCGCTTCGGTGTGGTAGATTCCTCTCGCATTTAGCGCATTACCTAGACATTTATTCTTATAAACCCATTTTTTATAAAGTTATCGGCGAGATGAAAAGGCAGAGAAACGTCAATATTTTATTGATGCTGGTGTTGCTTGTGGCTGTCGGACAGATGGCACAAACCATTTATATTCCCGCTATTGCGAAGATGGCGAGCGATCTCAACGTCCGTGAAGGGGCAGTGCAAAGCGTGATGGCGGCCTACCTGTTGACCTACGGCGTTTCGCAGCTATTTTACGGCCCATTGTCTGACCGTGTAGGCCGTCGCCCGGTGATCCTTACCGGGATGTCGATTTTTATGCTGGCCACGGTGGTGGCGATCACTACCCACAGCCTGACGGTGCTGATTATCGCCAGTGCCTTGCAGGGCATGGGGACGGGCGTCGGCGGGGTGATGGCGCGAACGCTACCGCGCGACCTGTATGAAGGCAGCCAACTTCGCCACGCCAACAGTTTGTTAAATATGGGTATTCTGGTTAGCCCCCTGCTCGCTCCGCTGATTGGCGGCGTGCTGGAAACCACCTGGAACTGGCGCGCTTGCTATGGTTTCCTGCTGGTGCTGTGCGCTGGCGTCACCTTTAGCATGGCGCGCTGGATGCCGGAAACACGCCCAACCGGAGCGCCGAAAACGCGGCTAATCACCAACTATAAAACGCTGTTCGGTAACAGCGGTTTTACCTGCTATTTGCTGATGTTGATCGGCGGTTTAGCCGGTATTGCGGTGTTTGAGGCCTGTTCAGGCGTGTTGATGGGCGGCGTGCTGGGGCTGAGCAGTATGATGGTCAGCGTCCTGTTTATTCTGCCGATTCCGGCGGCGTTTTTTGGCGCATGGTTTGCCGGACGACCAAATAAACGCTTCCCGACCATGATGTGGCAGGCGGTCATTTGCTGCCTGTTGGCGGGGCTGCTGATGTGGATCCCGGGCCTGTTGGGCATTATGAATATCTGGACGCTGTTAGTGCCCGCCGCGCTGTTCTTCTTCGGCGCGGGGATGCTGTTCCCGCTGGCGACCAGCGGCGCGATGGAGCCATTCCCGTTCCTCGCAGGTACGGCTGGGGCGTTGATCGGCGGCCTGCAAAATACCGGCTCTGGCGCGCTGGCGTGGCTGTCGGCGATGATGCCGCAAACCGGGCAAAGCAGTATTGGCCTGTTGATGACGCTGATGGGGCTGCTGATTTTCCTCTGCTGGCTGCCGCTGGCCTCGCGCTTCGCTCACCACCAGCAGGTCGTCTAATCGTCGTTTTGAGGCTGCGCCAGTGTGTGCAGCCAGCCAATAAACGCCTCGATTTTCGGCCACTGCCGCCCTGGCAGGGTCGTTATGTAATAGTGCTGATGGCATTTCAGTGCCATCTCACCAAAGGGAGCAACCAGCTCCCCGCTATCGAGGCGTTTTTGCACCAGCCGTTTACGCCCCATCGCAACACCAATATGGTTCATGGCGGCAATCACCGCTAAATCCGAACGATCGAAGCCAATCCCAGACGATGTCGGCAAATTAACCCCAAAATGTTGCGACCAACTGTGCCATTCATCCGTGCCGGAATCATTACTCCACGCCTGCCTGTCGTGCAGCAAAGTGCAGTGAGATAAATTGATGCGAGCCGCCGTTAAGCCAAAGCGGCGGGCATATTCAGGGCTGCATACGGGAAGAATCGCCTCATCCATCAGAAAATGGTGCGTCAGTTGCGCCGACGGCGCGTCGTCAAAATAGAGCGCTAAATCAATCCCCGCGCGTTGCAAATTCACATTGTCGTTGCCGGTCAGAATCGTCAGCGAGATAGACGGATAACGGCGGGTGAAATCCCCCAGCGCGGGAACCAGCCAACACTGGGCGATGGAAGGCCGCGAGTACACGGTTAGCGTGCCAGATAGCTCCTGATTTTTAATATCGAGAATTTCCTGATTCAGGGTATCCAGTGACGATTTCAGCGCCCAGAACACGCGCTTTCCCTCATGCGTTAGCTCCACTTTGCGATGCGAGCGCACAAAAAGCTGAATCCCCAATTCGTCTTCAAGCTGGTTCATTCGATGGCTCACCGCACTTGGGCTGAGCGAGAGTTCTTCCGCTGCCAGCGCAAATGACTGGTGTCTTGCCGCGACTTCAAAGGTGTGCAGTTTTGAGAGTTGCCAGCCGTTGAGTAAACGGTTTCTGACCTCACGAGGGGTATCCATAACAGCCTCATTGACTTTAATCAGTAGCCTGAAGTGTAAAAAAACAGGCCGCAAAAACCAGCAAAAAGATGAACCAGAGTGAACCACATCGCAATTTTGCGCCGTTTTTCGATTCAAATCACCTTGTTGATTCAATCTGGCTCATGTGAGCGCGTAATTATATCGTTTGTCAGCCGACGCCGTTTTTTTGTCCAATAAAGCCCATGTTAACCACAGAGCCAGGTGAGATATGCACGCTCAAATTTGGGTAGTGAGCACGCTGCTAATCAGCATCGTGTTAATCGTTCTGACCATCGTAAAGTTTAAATTCCACCCATTTCTGGCGCTGCTGTTAGCCAGTTTCTTTGTGGGCGCCATGATGGGTATGGGGCCGCTGGAAATGGTCAATGCCGTTGAGAGTGGCATCGGCGGCACGTTAGGCTTCCTCGCTGCCGTTATCGGCCTGGGGACGATTCTGGGCAAAATGATGGAAGTGTCGGGCGCGGCGGAGCGTATCGGGCTGACGCTTCAGCGCTGCCGCTGGCTTTCTGCCGACGTCATTATGGTGCTGGTCGGCCTGATTTGCGGCATCACCCTGTTTGTGGAAGTAGGCGTGGTACTACTTATCCCGCTGGCATTTTCGATTGCTAAGAAAACCCACACCTCATTGTTAAAGCTGGCGATCCCTCTGTGTACCGCACTGATGGCGGTGCATTGCGTCGTGCCGCCCCATCCGGCAGCGCTGTTCGTGGCGAATAAACTGGGGGCGGATATTGGTACGGTTATCGTCTACGGGTTGCTGGTTGGGTTAACGGCGTCGTTAATCGGCGGGCCGCTGTACCTGAAATTTATTGGCAAACGCCTACCTTTTAAGGCCGTACCCGCAGAGTTTTCTGACCTTGAAGTTCGTGATGAAAAAACGCTGCCTTCGCTCGCCGCCACGCTGTTTACCGTGCTGCTGCCTATCGCGCTGATGCTGGTCAAAACCGTGGCCGAACTGAACATGGCGAAAGGCGGCACGCTGTATACCCTGCTGGAGTTTATCGGCAACCCGATAACCGCCATGTTTATCGCCGTTTTCGTGGCCTATTACGTGCTTGGGGTGCGCCAGCATTTGAGCATGGGCGAAATGCTCACGCACACTGAAAACGGGTTTGGCTCTATTGCGAATATTTTGCTGATTATCGGTGCGGGCGGTGCATTCAACGCCATTCTCAAGAGCAGCGGTCTGGCCGACACGCTGGCGCTGATTCTCTCCAATATGCATATGCACCCGATTCTGTTGGCCTGGCTGGTTGCACTTATTCTTCATGCGGCGGTGGGTTCTGCTACGGTCGCGATGATGGGCGCAACGGCGATTGTCGCCCCGATGCTGCCACTTTATCCCAACGTAAGCCCGGAGATCATCGCTATTGCTATCGGTTCCGGCGCAATTGGCTGCACGATTGTTACCGATTCCCTGTTCTGGTTAGTGAAGCAGTACTGCGGCGCTACGCTGAATGAAACGTTCAAATACTATACAACGGCAACATTTATCGCGTCTGTCGTTGCACTCGCGGCTACATTCTTGCTTTCCTTTATCATCTAAGCGCAAAGAGACGTACTATGGAAAACATTCAAAAACTCATCGCTCAGTATCCTTTAGTTGAGGATCTGGTTGCTCTTAAAGAAACCACCTGGTTTAACCCTGCCACCACTTCTCTTGCGGAAGGTTTACCGTATGTTGGCCTGACGGAACAAGACGTTAGCGCAGCACACGACCGCCTGGCGCGCTTTGCGCCGTATCTGGCGAAAGCCTTCCCGGAAACGGCAGCCACCGGCGGAATTATTGAGTCCGACGTGGTGGCGATTCCGGCAATGCAAAAACGCCTGGAGCAAGAATTTAAGCAGAAAATCGACGGTGAGATCCTGCTGAAAAAAGACAGCCATCTGCCCATTTCCGGCTCTATTAAAGCCCGTGGCGGCATTTATGAAGTGCTCACCCATGCCGAAAAACTGGCGCTGAACGCCGGACTGCTCACTACCGAAGATGACTACAGCGTGCTGCTCTCGCCGGAATTTAAACAGTTTTTCAGCCAGTACAGTATCGCGGTGGGTTCTACCGGTAACCTGGGGCTGTCGATTGGTATCATGAGTGCCTGTATCGGCTTTAAAGTGACGGTGCATATGTCTGCCGACGCTCGCGCATGGAAAAAAGCCAAGCTACGCAGCCACGGCGTAACGGTGGTGGAATATGAAGAAGATTACGGCGTCGCGGTTGAGCAAGGCCGTAAAGCCGCCGAGTCCGACCCGAACTGCTTCTTTATCGATGATGAAAATTCCCGCACGTTATTCCTCGGCTATGCCGTCGCCGGGCAGCGCCTGAAGGCACAGTTTGCCAAGCAAGGCCGAGTGGTTGATGCCGAACACCCGCTGTTTGTTTATCTGCCGTGCGGCGTCGGCGGCGGCCCTGGCGGCGTGGCCTTTGGCCTGAAGCTGGCGTTCGGTGATAACGTTCACTGTTTCTTCGCCGAGCCAACCCACTCTCCGTGCATGTTGCTGGGCGTTTACACCGGCCTGCACGACGCCATTTCGGTGCAGGATCTCGGTATCGATAACCTGACGGCGGCAGATGGCCTGGCGGTTGGGCGGGCGTCTGGTTTTGTGGGGCGCGCAATGGAACGCCTGCTCGACGGTCTGTATACGCTGGATGACCAGACAATGTACGACATGCTGGGCTGGCTGGCGCAGGAAGAAGGCATTCGCCTGGAACCATCGGCATTAGCCGGAATGGCGGGCGCACCGCGCGTTTGCGGTTCAGAGGCGTATCAGCAAATGCATCATTTCAGCGAGGCGCAGCGCAACAACGCCACGCATTTGGTGTGGGCGACCGGCGGCGGTATGGTGCCAGAAGATGAGATGGCGCAATACCTGGCAAAAGGACGTTAAAATTGCCGGATGGCGCTGCGCTTATCCGGCCTACG
>JBOFJM010000427.1:0-3563 GCA_051656825.1 Kluyvera sp. | reverse complement strand
AGCAACAGCGTATTCGCGGCTTTGCCGAGCAGTTTAAGCTGGGGATCCCGCTGGGCAAAATCGCCCGCCCGCAGGAGATTGCCAACACTATCCTGTTCCTGGCATCCAGTTGCGCCAGCCATATTACGTTGCAGGATATTGTGGTGGACGGCGGCTCCACGCTGGGAGCGTAAGATGATTTGGAAACGTCATTTAAGCCTTGAGGAACTCAACGCCACCAGCGCCAACACGATGGTGGCGCATTTGGGCATTGTGTATAGCCACATTGGTGACGACAGCCTGGAAGCGGTGATGCCGGTGGATAACCGGACGCATCAGCCGTTTGGCCTGCTGCACGGTGGCGCGTCGGCGGCGCTGGCAGAAACGCTCGGTTCGATGGCCGGTTTTCTGATGACCCGTGAAGGACAGTGCGTGGTGGGAACGGAGCTGAATGCGTCGCACCATCGCCCGGTGTCGCAGGGGCAGGTGCGCGCGGTGTGTCAGCCGCTACATTTAGGGCGGCAAAGTCAGAGCTGGGAAATTGTGGTGTTCGATGAGCAAGGGCGGCGCTGCTGCACCTGCCGTCTGGGCACGGCGGTACTCGGTTGATGTAATATTGTGTGATATTGCCCGATGGCGCTGCGCCCATCGGGCCGACAAACCATTTCCATTCAGCAAAGACCTGCCATTTTTCACTCCCTCGCCCCAACCATTTCCCAGCGTTAAGTGATCTCGCTAGCAATGTGATGTAAATGTCAGGTTTTGTTCCTGTTCATATTGGTTTCAAAGATGTTAAATCAAAAGGATTACTACGGACATAAAATGTAACATCTTCTGCCACTGATACGGACAATAACTATGAATAATTCAGGGAAATACCTTATATGGGCATTACTCTCCGTTGTCGGCGCGTTTGCTCTGGGCTATATCGCCCTCAATCGGGGTGAACAGATCAACGCGCTGTGGATTGTGGTCGCGGCGGTCTGTATTTATTTGATTGCTTATCGTTTTTACGGCCTGTATATCGCGAAAAAGGTGTTGCAGGTTGACCCGACGCGTATGACGCCTGCGGTGCGGTATAACGATGGCCTGGACTATGTTCCGACGGATAAAAAAGTGCTGTTCGGTCACCACTTTGCGGCGATTGCGGGCGCAGGCCCATTGGTCGGCCCGGTGCTGGCGGCGCAGATGGGCTATCTGCCGGGGATGATTTGGATCCTTGCCGGGGTGGTGCTGGCGGGGGCCGTGCAGGACTTTATGGTGCTGTTTGTCTCCACTCGCCGCGACGGGCGCTCGCTGGGCGAACTGGTCAAAGAGGAGATGGGCGCAACCGCTGGGGTTATCGCGCTTATCGCCACCTTTATGATTATGGTGATTATCCTCGCGGTGCTGGCGATGATTGTGGTGAAAGCGCTGACGCATAGCCCGTGGGGAACCTACACCGTGGCCTTTACCATTCCGCTAGCGCTGTTTATGGGGATTTATATCCGCTATATCCGCCCGGGGCGCATTGGTGAAGTGTCGGTGATTGGCCTTGTGCTGCTGGTGTTTGCGATTGTTTCCGGTGGCTGGGTTGCCGCCAGCGAAACGTGGGCGCCGTGGTTTGATTTTACCGGCGTACAGCTTACCTGGATGCTGGTGGGCTACGGTTTTGTGGCCTCGGTGCTGCCGGTGTGGCTGCTGCTGGCCCCGCGTGATTACCTGTCTACGTTCCTTAAAATCGGCACTATTGTTGGGCTGGCGGTCGGCATTCTGATTATGCGCCCGACGCTGACCATGCCCGCGTTGACGAAATTTGTCGATGGTACGGGGCCGGTGTGGACGGGTAACCTGTTCCCGTTCCTGTTTATTACCATCGCCTGTGGCGCGGTATCTGGTTTCCATGCGCTGATTGCTTCGGGGACGACGCCGAAAATGTTGGCGAACGAAGGCCAGGCCTGCTTTATCGGCTACGGCGGGATGCTGATGGAATCCTTCGTGGCAATTATGGCGCTGGTTTCCGCCTGTATTATTGACCCGGGCGTCTACTTCGCAATGAACAGCCCAATGGCGGTGCTGGCGCCTGCGGGCACGGTGGATGTGGTAGCGTCGGCGGCGCAGGTGGTGAGCGGCTGGGGCTTTACGGTCACGCCGGATCTGCTGCATCAAATTGCTAATGAAGTGGGCGAGCAGTCGATCATTTCACGCGCGGGCGGTGCGCCAACGCTGGCGGTAGGGATGGCTTATATTCTCCACGGGGCGCTTGGCGGCCTGATGGATGTGGCGTTTTGGTATCACTTTGCCATTCTGTTTGAGGCGCTGTTTATCCTGACGGCGGTTGATGCCGGGACGCGCGCGGCGCGCTTTATGCTGCAAGATTTGTAGGGGGTGGTAAGCCCTGGGCTGAAACGCACCGACTCTCTGCCCGCTAACCTGCTGGCGACCGCGTTATGTGTGCTGGCGTGGGGTTACTTCCTGCATCAAGGGGTGGTTGACCCGCTGGGCGGTATCAATACCCTGTGGCCGCTGTTTGGTATCGCCAACCAGATGCTGGCCGGTATGGCGCTGATGCTGTGTGCGGTGGTACTGTTCAAGATGAAACGCCAGCGCTATGCGTGGGTGGCACTGTTACCGACGGCGTGGCTGCTGGTTTGTACTCTGGTGGCGGGTTGGCAGAAAGCCTTTAGCCCGGATACTAAAGTGGGCTTCCTGGCGATTGCCAATAAGTTCCAGGCGATGATTGATAGTGGGGCGATTCCTGCGCAGTATACGCAATCGCAGTTGGCGCAACTGGTGTTCAACAACCGCCTGGATGCGGGACTAACCATCTTCTTTATGGTGGTGGTTGTGGTGCTGGCGCTGTTCTCTCTCAAAACTGCGCTGGCGGCGCTGAAAGAGAGCCGCCCAACGGCGAAGGAAACGCCGTATGAACCAATGCCAGCGGATGTCGATAACCTGGTGACGCAGGTTAAACGCGCGCATTAATCTTACCGTAGCCCGGCGTTGCGACGTCGGGCTTAACGAAAGGACAAGACGATGTTTGATACTTTATCGAAAGCCGGGAAATACTTAGGCCAGGCGGTAAAAATGATGATTGGCGTGCCGGATTACGACAATTATGTTGAGCATATGCGCGTCAATCACCCGGATCAAACACCGATGACCTACGAGGAATTTTTCCGCGATCGTCAGGACGCGCGTTACGGCGGCAAGGGCGGTGCGAAGTGCTGCTAAGGTTTGTTTAGATATTCAAACGTCTTAATTGCCAAATGGCTTTGCCGTGTTACGGCGATGTGAAAGTTAGCTTCACGAACGGCAGACGCAGAATGACAACGATGCGACTCATCCCTCAACGTCAGCACCCAACCTCGGCACAACCCTATTCACGCAGATGACAGGCTATTAAATACGCTCCGATGTCGTTATTTTACCGTCCAGGCCTGTGAGAATTGGCGATGACCAAACATTTCGCACAGGCCGTTAATCTGCTTCAGACGCAGCACTTCGTCGGTGTCCATACCCAACTCTTGCCCCATTTTTTCATCACTCCAGCCAAGCAGGCTCAGTTCGCGCACAATATCGGACATGGCGCTAATCTGGTGACG
>JBOFJM010000426.1:0-2012 GCA_051656825.1 Kluyvera sp. | reverse complement strand
ACAGACCCCTGATACCAGGAGATAAAGCCCAGTAGCTGTCCATCCTCCTCATAGACCCAGCTCTTGCTGGCGGGCAGATAGATGTCCCGCATCGCTGCCCGTTGCTCATGCCAAAAGGCGGTGGGAATAAAGTCGTGGGCTTGCACCGATGCCTGATACCAGAGCTCGACGGCGGCATCCAGATCGGTTGTTAATAATGGGCGGATCATAGTGGCCTTAGTAACAAAGAGTGGAAGTAACTCGGGTTCGGTGATCGCAGCGTAATCGGGCATTCGCGGTAGGGAGAGGGGGGAGAGTTCTGCACCACTCCCGGTTCGCCACCTTGGCCAAAATGACAAGGCTGTGATTTATGCAATCCCTGTTACCGTATAGTGTCGCTCGACATTGACGGTTATTTTCCCCCAGCGGGAGGATTTGACTCTGGCTTGGTGCGCTTGAAAAGCCGCCTCATCAACAAACTCTTCATAGACATCGAATCGGCAGGGATTGAGAGGATCTTGAGTCACCTTAAAGATCAGGCAGCCGGTTTCAGAGCGAGTTAACTGGATATGGTTATCAAGTTCATCCTTGACCAAAGCCAAATCGTTGGGGGGGATGATAATAAATCCTTTTAATATAATTTTGTACATTTTTCATCCTTGCATGCACACACTAATATTTATTTTCATTACTGTGTTTGAAGTATATCCTGTGTGGCTTTAATTATACCCCTAACTATAATATCTTTGAAGTCATGATATTTAATGTTAAGTTTTATCATTTGCGTACCATCTTTGCTCGATAGAATAGATGGTCTGGTATCAGTAGCAAAGTTGAACCACCAATAGTTGCCTTCATGGACAGCATCGCATCTAATTTTGTATAAAACATCAACTACAGAGTTTATATCTTTATTCCCACCAATGACTTGAATGCAATCAATCAGTGTTTGTTGATCCTTTTCACAACAAAAAGTTTTGAAGAAACGCTTAACATGATATTTAGAATGTCCTTCTTTATCAATAGCAAGGTGCACTTTCGAAATGTTTTCAGTAGCGATTATTAGAAATAATAATTTTAGTTGTTCCCTGTTTTCAACAACATCTTCCATTGCATCGGCAATCATTGATAATCGCTGGCCTTGATGCATCATAATCTTGGCTCGATGTTTATCATTTTCTAAATTTAGTTGTTCGCAAGACTCAACGAAAAATTTAAGTTGAGGCTCGGAACAAAAATATTTCCTATAAAAACATAACCATTTGTCCACGAAAACCTCATTGTTAATTTAAGCTGTAACTAAGAAAAATATATTTATGTTGAACCACATATGAATATATTCATCCCAATATCATAAAAATCTAACACTCCAGGTTCCAGCTCCCGGTGTGCTTCTTTTAACCCATGTTCTGCGGAAACACCCTTCTGACAGAGAAGGCTCATGGCGTAGATCCGTAAGAGGCTTTGTACCGCGCTGCCATGATACCGATTGACGCCGGTGGTGGAAGGGCAGAGGGGCGATAATCAGTGCCGGATCAATAAATTAAAACAACTTGGGTGGCAGAAACGACAAGGCCCCCGAGGTTGGGGGCCTTGTGGTTGGGCCATCACTGGCTAGGCTGGGTAGGGCAATGCCGATTAGGGCAGATCCAAGGTAAAGCGGGCGCCGCCGAGGGGGGATTCATCGACCCGGATCTGGCCGCCGTAGCTGTGGACGATTTCGGTCACCACCGCCAGTCCGATGCCCTGACCGGGTGAACTGTCTGCCCGCACGCCGCGCTGGAAGATCTGTTCCGATTTGGCCGGATCGATACCCGGGCCATCATCTTCCACTTCGATGCGCAGCCGCTCGAGATGGCGGCGCACCGTCACCTTCACTTCGCTGATGGCAAATTTGCAGGCGTTGTCGAGCAGGTTGCCCATCAGCTCCATCAGGTCGCCCTGTTCGCCGTGGAAGAGGGCGTCATCGTCGAACTTGAAGTGGGTTTGCAGCTTCTTGTGGCGATAGACCTTGGTCAGGCTGGCCAGCAGTT
>JBOFJM010000425.1:0-3808 GCA_051656825.1 Kluyvera sp. | reverse complement strand
CAGAAATAGGGTCAACGGCCATGCTGGCAATAACCCCAACCCCCAATCCTAAACGGACATAGGTTTTAATCACATCGGCATCGGTGGCGGTGAAAACAATACGTGGCGTCAGCCCTGCGCGGTTAAACGCCGTATCCAGCTCAGAACGCCCGGTAAAGCCAAAGGTGTAAGTCACTAGTGGGTACTGCGCCAGTTCTTCAATCGTCACCGAGGTTTTCGATGCAAGCGGGTGCTCCGGTGTGACCACAATGGAGCGGTTCCAGTGATAGCACGGCAGCATCACCAGGTCGTCATAGAGGTGCAACGCTTCGGTGGCAATAGCAAAATCGGCGTTGCCTTTCGATACCGCTTCAGCAATTTGTGTCGGGGAACCCTGATGCATATGCAATGAGACGCGCGGGTAACGCTCGATAAAGCCTTTAATCACACCTGGCAGCGCGTAACGCGCTTGAGTATGGGTGGTGGCAACATAGAGTGAGCCTTTATCCGGCCACGTGTGCTCGCCGGCGACGGATTTAATCGCGTCCACCTTCGATAGCACTTCACGCGCAATGCGGATGATCTCTTGACCAGCGGGGGTGACTTGCGTCAGATGTTTACCGCTACGGGCGAAAATCTGAATACCCAGCTCATCCTCCAGCATTCTGACCTGCTTACTGATACCGGGCTGTGAAGTGTACAACCCTTCTGCGGTGGAGGAGACATTGAGGTTATGGTTTACCACCTCAACGATATAACGAAGCTGCTGTAATTTCATACGATTGTATCCAGTCTACACTCAGTAACGGCTCTACTCGGATTGGCTAAAGACGATTTATTCATAAGAAATGCATCGGCTATAACCACTATATCACTTATAGCAAGTGTGTATAGACGGAAACAAAAAATAATAAATGAGGTTATAAAAAAGGGCCGCTAAGCGGCCCTTTATAAACGTTTATACACGAAACGTTACTTTTTAGCTTCAACCCATTTACCATCAACGAAGAACGCTGACCAGCCCGTCGCTTTACCATCTTTTTCAGAAGAGACGTACTGCTGTTTGGTTTTGCGGCTAAAGCGCACCATCGTTTTGTTGCCCTGCGGATCCTGCTGCGGCGCATCGGCCAGATAACGCAGTTTTTCCGGCAGACGATCGCGGAAGCGGAACAGCTCTTCCACTAATGGCGCACGTGTTTCGCGCGATTTCGGGAAGGTGTTAGCCGCCAGGAAGACCCCAGCCGCACCGTCACGCAGCACGAAATATGCGTCCGATTTCTCGCACGGCAGCTCCGGCAATGGCACCGGATCTTCTTTCGGTGGCGCAACCTCGCCGTTACGCAGAATTTTACGCGTGTTCTTACATTCTTCGTTGGTACAAGCCATGTACTTACCGAAACGCCCCATTTTCAGGTGCATTTCAGAACCACATTTCTCACACTCAACGATTGGGCCGTCATAACCCTTAATGCGGAACTCGCCTTCTTCAATCTCGTAGCCGTCGCAGGTTGGGTTATTACCACACACGTGCAGCTTGCGCTTCGGATCGATCAAGTAGCTGTCCATCGCCGTGCCGCATTTCTGGCAGCGACGTTTAGCGCGCAGCGCGTTGGTTTCGGCGTCGTCACCTTCCAGCACGTTCAGCACTTCGTTTTCTGGCACCAGGTTAATGGTGGTTTTGCAGCGCTCTTTTGGCGACAGTGCGTAGCCAGAGCAGCCCAGGAATACGCCGGTGCTGGCGGTACGAATACCCATTTGGCGACCACAGGTCGGGCAGTCGATGCTGGTTAACACCATCTGGTTCGGCTGCATACCGCCTTCTTCCGGTGCTTTCTCCGCTGTTTCTAGCTGCTTGGTGAAATCACCAAAGAACAGATCCAGTACCTGCTTCCACTCGGCTTCATGATTCGCCACGCGGTCAAGGCTGTCTTCCATCTGCGCGGTGAAGTCGTAGTTCATCAGCTCACGGAAGTTTTCTTCCAGGCGATCGGTGACGATTTCACCCATTTTCTCTGCATAGAAGCGACGGTTTTCGGTGCGAACATAACCCCTGTCCTGAATGGTCGAGATGATCGACGCATAGGTAGACGGGCGGCCGATACCGCGTTTTTCCAGCTCTTTAACCAGAGAGGCTTCGCTAAAGCGAGCCGGTGGCTTGGTAAAGTGCTGCGCCGGAGTCAGTTCAACCAGAGTCAGGCTATCGCCCTGCTTCACCACTGGTAAAGTACGATCTTCATCGCCTTTACGCAGCGCTGGCATGACTTTGGTCCAACCGTCAAAGCGCAGAGTACGACCGCGCGCTTTGAGTTTGAAGTCGCCCGCTTTCACGGTCAGCGTGGTGGAGTCGTACTGCGCAGGTGTCATCTGACAGGCAACAAACTGACGCCAGATCAGCTGATACAGTTTTTGCGCGTCCGCTTCCATATCTTTCAGCGACTCAGCCAGCACGTTAACGTCGGAAGGACGAATCGCTTCGTGCGCTTCCTGCGAGTTTTCTTTGCTGGCGTATTGGTTAGGGTTCTCTGGCAGATATTTCTGACCAAAGTTGTCGCCAATGTAGCCGCGAACCATGCTCAGCGCATCCTGGCTCAGGTTAGTAGAGTCGGTACGCATGTAAGTAATGTAACCTGCTTCGTACAGACGCTGAGCCATCATCATGGTTTTCTTCACGCCGAAGCCCAGACGCGTACTGGCAGCCTGTTGCAGCGTGGAGGTAATAAATGGCGCGCCCGGCTTGCTGCTGGTCGGCTTATCTTCACGCTCCAGCACACTGTAGCTGGCTTTTTCCAGCAGACTGACTGCCGCCATGGTTTCATCACGGCTAACCGGACGGAACGGTTTATCGCCCTGGTGGGTGACTTCTAATGGCAGCGCATCGCCCGCTGGCGTTGTCGTGCTGGCGTCTACTTCCCAATATTCTTCCGGGACGAACGCTTTAATTTCACGCTCACGCTCAACCACCAGACGTACCGCCACAGACTGCACACGGCCTGCCGATAACCCACGGGCTATCTTTTTCCACAGCAGCGGAGAAACCATGTAGCCCACCACGCGGTCCATAAAGCGGCGCGCTTGCTGAGCGTTAACACGGTCAATATTCAACTCACCCGGCTTTTCGAAAGCCTGGCGGATAGCATTTTTGGTAATTTCGTTGAACACCACGCGGCTATAGCGCGTTTCATCACCACCGATAACTTCCCGCAGGTGCCATGCAATGGCTTCCCCTTCGCGGTCAAGGTCGGTTGCGAGATAGATGTGGTCGGCTTTTTCCGCCAGCTGTTTGAGTTCCGAAACTACCTTTTCTTTGCCTGGTAGCACTTCATAATGTGCCGCCCAGTCATGCCATGGGTCTACACCCATGCGATTAACCAGCGCGCCTCGTTCATCCTTTTTAGGCTTTTTGGCCGTTTTGGTGGAGGTAGAGTCAGCGCTCTTTTTGGCGGCTGAGCCACTTGTCGGCAAATCGCGGATATGACCAACGCTGGATTTAACCACGTAGTCATTACCCAGATACTTATTGATCGTTTTGGCTTTTGCCGGGGACTCAACGATAACGAGAGCTTTACCCATATTCACCTTTACCTAATTTGATTCTTCCAGGAATACATCGCACTTGTTCCACATTCCACTGGCGACATGCCTTGTTATGTTGCGGCAACGCCAATAGATATCAACCCTTTACGAACCGGCTTTTGACACAGGTCGCCAGATGGTTGAGTTTACAGACTTTTTTTCGTCAGATGCTACAGCACGAAGAATATTTGGTCGAATGTCAAGCAAATCTGCTGCCAGATTGCCGAAAGCGTCACACTGTACCTGATAAAATTCG
>JBOFJM010000424.1:0-1852 GCA_051656825.1 Kluyvera sp. | reverse complement strand
GACTTTCTGCCTGAACCAATTGATGAGTGTAAAGTGGTGGCAATCAGTGATTTTGTTCGCGAATTTATCCATTATGCCACCACTAAAACGCCAGAGCGCTACGATATTGATGGCAAAGAGGGGCGGCTTGTCAGTGTGCTAATTGATGTGATTTTGCAGCTACCGGAAGTCGAACTGATGCTGCCCTGGCCGCAAAACACGACCTTAATGAAGGTGTGCAGAACCATTCAGGAGTCACCTGGGTTAGAGCATTCGATGGAGTATTGGGCCAATCAACTTGGCATGTCGCCTCGTACTTTCTCGCGTCATTTTAAGAAAGAAACGGGGATGCCCTTTAGCGCGTGGAAGCAAAAAATGCGTATTCTTGAATCAGTGATTTTCCTGAAGAAAAATAAAAATGTTACCGCCGTGGCGTTGGAAGTCGGCTATTCCAGCACGGCGGCATTTAGCTATGCATTTCGTCAGGCGTTAGGTGTGCCGCCATCCTGTTATTAACGGATGGATTTACCTCTGGGGTTATATTTATAGATAAATGCACTGGATCTTCCAGTCATATGCTGAATTTCTTTAATGCTATACCCCTGACGGAGGAGTTGCCTGATTTTTATCTTATCGCGCTCAACATCTTTTTTCTTGGAGTTACAAGGAGCTATCTCACTAGTGGATTTCATTTGCAGTTGAAGGTTGCAATCGTTTATTTTTTCCCTGGCCAGATGGCACTGTTCTCTATCAGCAAGAAAGCTGGTGGATATTTCTTGCCAGATACGCAGCGCACGGCGATAAAATCCTTTAGCCTCGTTTAGCTGAGCAAGCATAATTAGAGAATTAACTTCTGCAGTCATAATTGAAAACCCACAAGTGAATGAGTAACACGAATACGCGCATGGCTTATCTTATTCACATAATAAATATAAATTAACTATCTTGTCTATGCCTATTACCCCGTCATTTCTATACTTATTTTTCATGATTACTATGCCTTAAGGGCATTATTCAGCACAAAAGTTGGCCCAATTCCATCGAAAGTTGTCTTTCAGACAACGGCAGGAAATAAGGAATCCCGCATACTGTGGCTATCAAAGCACAGATAAATAGGATGCCTATCATGAAAATTACCCAAGTTCGCAACGCCACTCAGTTGATAACTTACGCGAACAAACGCTTTTTGATCGATCCGATGCTGGCAGAAAAAGGCGCTTATCCTGGTTTTAGCTCCTCGGTTCGGGAAAATATTCGCAATCCGATGGTCGCTCTGCCGCTGAGTATCGATACCCTACTTGATGTTGATGCCATTATCGTTACCCATACTCACCCCGACCACTGGGATGCCGTCGCAGCGGCAATCATTCCCAAAAAGATGCTGATTTATGTACAAAACGCCAACGATGAAGCGTTATTGCGCAGCCAGGGTTTTAGCAACTTGCGCCAACTCTCAGTGAATAGCCATTTTGATGAGATCAGGCTTATCAAAACCCACGGTCAGCACGGCAGCGATAAAGCGTACGCGATACCGGCACTGGCAGAACGTCTCGGCGATGCCTGCGGTGTAGTATTCCAACATCCGGCAGAAAAAACGCTCTACCTGGTCGGGGATTCTATCTGGACTGACGATATTGCTGATAACATGCGCCATTACCAGCCGGGAGTGGTGATCATGAACACCGGCTGGGCGCATTTACTGGGTTTCGGCGCGATAATCTGTGGCAAAGAAGATGTCCTGAAAGCCCATAACCTGCTGCCAGAAACCCAGATTGTCGGCACGCATATGGAAGCGCTAAATCATTGTCTGGTGACTCGCCGTGAACTGCTGGAATACGCGCGGGATCTTCAGATTCAGGATTTTGTCAGTGCA
>JBOFJM010000423.1:0-2667 GCA_051656825.1 Kluyvera sp. | reverse complement strand
CGGGTTGCTTGCGCAATCCGCTTTTTCGTTATCCGGCAATGACACCGGATAGCGCCGACACCTTACAGGGTCGCCGTTTCTACAGCTTCGCGAGCCAGTTTAGTGATGCGGTCGTAGTCGCCCGCTTCCAGCGCGTCTGCTGGAACCAGCCAGGAACCACCCACACACAGAACGCTTTTCAGCGCCAGGTAGTCGCGGCAGTTTTTCAGAGAGATACCGCCAGTTGGGCAGAAACGGATGTGGGAGAACGGGCCAGCAATGGCTTGCAGCGCTTTCACGCCACCGTTAGCTTCAGCCGGGAAGAATTTGAATTCTTTCAGACCGTGCTGCATACCCAGCATCAGTTCAGACACAGAGCTAATACCTGGGATCAGCGGGATAGTGCCTGCGGTCGCCGCTTTCAGCAGATCGTCAGTCAGACCTGGGCTGATAGCAAACTGCGCACCCGCGTCAGTAACCTCTTTCAGCTGCTGAGCGTTGGTCACAGTACCCGCGCCGACGATAGCATCCGGGACTTCTTTGGCGATAGCGCGGATAGCATCCATTGCGCAGTCGGTACGCAGCGTAACTTCCAGAACGCGTACACCACCTGCAACCAGTGCTTTTGCCATCGGTACTGCGTGCTCAAGTTTGTTCACCACGATAACCGGTACTACCGGGCCAGTGGTCAGGATTGCTTCAGCAGTTGTTTTCCAGTTTTTCATCAGAAATTTTCTCTCGCCAGATCTACAAATCGTGTCATCTTAAAAGGTAATACAGGTTGCGCCCTGCTCTGCACCGGACAGTTTTTCCCGTAATGCACTAAACAGCTCGCGGCCTGTCCCTACGCGCGAAGCGCTCAGATCAGGAATATGCGGTTGACGCGCAGCCAGTTCAGCTTCATCGACCAGCAGTGTCAGTTCGCCAGTTTGGCCATTGACGCGGATCATGTCGCCGTCACGGACTTTCGCCAGCAGCCCACCGTCATAGGCTTCAGGGGTTACGTGGATAGCTGATGGTACTTTACCGGATGCACCGGACAGACGTCCATCAGTGACCAACGCAATTTTGAAACAACGGTCCAATAATACACCAAGTGGCGGCATAAGTTTATGTAATTCTGGCATACCGTTCGCTTTAGGCCCTTGATGGCGCACAACAACCACGCAATCTTTATCCAGTAAGCCTGCTTCAAACGCTGGTAATACATCGTGCTGGCTTTCGAATACCACCGCTGGGGCTTCGATAACCTGGTTTTCCTTTGGCACTGCGGAGGTTTTCATTACCGCACGACCCAGGTTACCGCTCAGCACTTTAGTACCGCCGTGTTTGGAGAACGGTTTGTCGAAGGTTGCGATGATGTCGCTATCCAGCGATGCGCTTGCCCCTTCACGCCAGTCCAGCTTGCCTTCGTTCAGCCACGGTTCCATGGTGTAGTGAGACAGACCGAAACCAGCAACCGTGTTCACGTCTTCGTGCAGCAGGCCAGCGTTCAGCAGTTCACGCACCAGCACCGGTACGCCGCCTGCCGCCTGGAAGTGGTTGATATCGGCAGGGCCATTCGGGTACAGGCGCGCCATCAGCGGCACAACGTCAGACAGTTCGGAGAAATCATCCCAGTTGATGATAATGCCCGCCGCGCGAGCCATCGCGACCAGGTGCATGGTGTGGTTGGTTGAACCACCGGTTGCCAGCAGTGCGACGATACCGTTCACGACCACTTTTTCGTCGATCATTTTACCCAGCGGCATCCACTCGTTACCGTTACCGGTCATCCGCGTAACCTGACGCGCAGCAGCGGCGGTCAGTTCTGCGCGCAGCGGCGCATCTGGATGTACAAATGAAGAACCTGGCAACTGCATCCCCATGAATTCAATCACCATTTGGTTGGTGTTTGCCGTACCGTAGAAAGTACAAGTCCCCGGTGCGTGGTAAGACGCGGCTTCAGATTCCAGCAGCGCGTTACGATCCACTTTACCTTCCGCATACAGTTGGCGAATACGGACTTTTTCTTTATTCGGCAGGCCGCTCGCCATCGGGCCTGATGGGATAAATACGGACGGCAGATGGCCGAAGGAGAGCGCAGCCATCGCAAGCCCAGGGACAATTTTGTCACACACGCCGAGGTACAGGGCGCCGTCAAACATGTTATGAGACAGGCCAACCGCCGCCGACATTGCAATCACTTCACGGCTCAGCAGGGACAACTCCATCCCATCCTGACCTTGAGTCACGCCATCGCACATGGCCGGAACGCCACCAGCAACCTGGCCTACCGCGTTAACGCTGTGCAGCGCTTTACGGATTTGATCCGGGTAATACTCGTAAGGCTGGTGGGCAGAAAGCATGTCGTTATAGGAGGTTATGATCGCGATATTGTTACGCAGCATACTTTTCAGCGACGCTTTATCCTCTGGCTGACAAGCGGCAAAACCGTGCGCCAGATTACCGCAGGCAAGCTGTGAGCGGTGAACCGTTTCAGCTTTTGCCCGATTAATACGTTCCAGGTAAGCAGCGCGCGTATCGCGAGAGCGTTCAATAATGCGATTTGTTACGCGTAACATTACAGAGTTCATAAAGGCTCCTTAAAATTTTTCTGTCCAGGCCACAGCCTAATACCGCATTCACATTCATCTGACTGATTGGAAATGCCCGTATGGCGCAGCGCAGGGGCAAGTGTCTACCGAT
>JBOFJM010000422.1:0-1995 GCA_051656825.1 Kluyvera sp. | reverse complement strand
GCAGCGCAGCCAGCTGGCCACCATCACGACCAAAGCAGTACAGGCGAATGTTATCACCGGCCAAATAGCGCAACAGCGGGGCGAAATCCGCCGATTTACCGTCGCCGCCCAGCAGCAGGTGCAACTTACCTGCGACGTGCAGACCATTTAACGCCGCTTCCGTACTGCCAACATTGGTGGCTTTTGAGTCATTAATCCAGCGCACGCCGTTATGCTCAAGCACAATCTGGAAACGGTGAGCGAGCCCGGTAAAGGTGGTCAGCGCTTTCAGGCTGGTAGCACGAGGCAGGCCAACGGCATCCGCCAACGCCAGCGCCGCCAGCGCGTTGCTGTAGTTGTGTTGCCCCGTTAGCGGCATCTCTTTGACGTTCAGCACTTTTTCGCCCTTCACGCGCAGCCAGGTTTCGCCCTGCTGGCGGTTAAGGTGATAGTCACCAACATCGACACCAAAACTGACGCAGCGTTCATCCGCACCGCGCACTGGCATCGTCAGGGCGTCCCCCGCATTCACCACGCACAGCTTCGCGTTTTCATAAATGCGCAATTTCGCCGCACGATACTGCTGAAGCCCCAGCGGGTAGCGATCCATGTGATCTTCGGTCACGTTCAGAATGGTCGCCGCCGCCGCATGAAGGCTAGAAGTGGTTTCCAACTGGAAGCTGGACAGCTCAAGCACGTACAGCTCGCGAGATGGATCGAGCAGCATCAGCGCAGGCAGGCCAATATTGCCGCCCACGCCCACGTTGACGCCCGCCGCTTTCGCCATTTCACCGACCAGCGTCGTCACCGTGCTTTTACCGTTTGAACCGGTAATTGCCACACTCGGCGCTTGTGCTTCACGACAGAACAGTTCGATATCACCAACGATTTCAATGCCTTCATCCGCAGCACGGGAAAGCGCCGGATTCGCCAGCGCGATACCAGGGCTTGCAACAATAAGGTCAGCCGCCATTAACCAGTCTTCGTTCAGACCGCCGACATAGCGTTCTACCGTCTCTGGCAGTTTATCCAGACCGGGTAGCGTCGCTCGAGTGTCCATAACGCGCGGCGTCACGCCCTTTGCAAGGAAAAAATCCACGCAAGACAGCCCGGTCAATCCAAGACCAATGATAACGACGTTTTTACCCTGGTAATCTGCCATGATTAACGTACCTTCAGCGTTGCCAGGCCAATCAGCACCAGCATCAGCGAAATAATCCAGAAGCGCACAATGACGCGCGGCTCCGGCCAGCCTTTCAGTTCATAGTGGTGATGAATTGGCGCCATACGGAAGATGCGCTGACCGCGCAGCTTGAAGGAACCGACCTGCAAGATAACTGACAGGGTTTCCACCACGAAGACGCCGCCCATGATAACCAGCAAGAATTCCTGACGCAGCAGCACGGCGATGATGCCCAGCGCGCCACCCAGCGCCAGTGAACCAACATCGCCCATAAAGACTTGCGCCGGATAGGTGTTGAACCACAGGAAGCCTAAACCCGCACCGACAATCGCCGTACAGACAATCACCAACTCACCCGCATGTCGCAGGTAAGGAATGTGCAAATAGCTGGCAAAGTTCATGTTACCGGTCGCCCATGCCACCAGTGCAAAACCCGCAGCTACAAAGACGGTTGGCATAATCGCCAGGCCGTCGAGGCCGTCGGTCAGGTTGACCGCATTCCCCGTGCCGACGATAACAAAGTACGCCAGCAGGATGTAGAACAGCCCCAGTTGCGGCATCACGTCTTTAAAGAACGGAACCACCAGCTCAGTCGCCGGAGTGTCTTTCCCCGCAAGATACAGCGCGAACGCCACGCCCAGCGCAATCACCGACATCCAGAAGTATTTCCAGCGGGCAATCAAGCCTTTGGTATCTTTACGCACCACTTTGCGATAGTCATCGACAAAACCGATGATGCCGTAGCCTACCAGCACCGTCAGTACGCACCAGACGTACGGGTTAGACGGGTACGCCCACAGCAGCACTGAAACGACAATCGCGGTGAGGATCAT
>JBOFJM010000421.1:0-3231 GCA_051656825.1 Kluyvera sp. | reverse complement strand
TAACAGCAACATAACAGGCAAAGAGGCACCTGACCGCCAATAAACCTACGCTTCGTTGACATATATCAAGTTCAATTGTAGCACGTTAACAGTTCGGTGAAATCATCACTCTTTAATGATAACGACTATTACATTTTTTCCACAACTCAAGTAGTTGCACAGGTTAACTGATAAATTTGATGAATCCAATTATTATTGTTCTGTGTGAATGAAAATAGTTCGTATAAACAGTGAGATATCTGGCTTTTGTTAACATTCTAAATTTCATGGTTTACAGAAAACAGTTTAGATTCTTTTATGTATGATGAAACATCATTTCAGCGATTTTTGTTGCATTTTTGTAAATTCGCGCTGCGCAATATGTTGAACTGCATCACATTATTGCCGAACACAGAAAATTAAGAGAACTTTAAATGCGCTTAACTATTGTGCTGGTTTCTCCAGCAAGAGCCGAAAATATCGGGGCGGCAGCCCGTGCGATGAAGACGATGGATTTCAATGATATGCGTATCGTAGATAGCGTGGCGCACCTGGAACCCGCAACCCGATGGGTTGCTCACGGATCAACCGATATCATTGATGGCATCACCTGTTACCCCACGCTGGCGGATGCCTTACACGACGTAGATTTTACTGTCGCGACAACCGCACGCAGCCGTGCGCGCTTCCATTACTACGCCACACCGCAGGAATTACTACCGATGTTGGCGGAGAAATCGCAGTGGATGGGCCATGCGGCGCTGGTGTTTGGCCGTGAAGATTCAGGCCTTACCAATGAAGAGTTGGCGTTAGCCGATGTGTTAACTGGTGTGCCGATGGTGGCTGATTATCCTTCGTTGAATCTCGGCCAGGCGGTGATGGTTTATTGTTATCAACTTTCTTCGCTGTTACAAAAAACGAACCCAGCGGCAACGGCAGGTGACGAAAATCAGCTGATTGCGTTAAGGGCGCGTATCACACTCTTGCTTGAACAATTGGATGTTGGCGACGATGCCAAACTCGCCGACTGGTTACAACAACGTATTGGCTTACTTGAGCAACGTGATACGGCAATGTTGCATCGTTTGCTGCATGATATTGAAAATAAACTCGCAGAGTAAAATCCTGACATAAAGTATTTTTATGGTTTTATGACGTTGCGAGTGGCTTTTCTTATGGTCGTTACGATGGTTTATGGCCGGTTAAATGGGCAGATCTGAAGTGGTTTCAGAATGTGACGAAGTTAAAAATTCATTGACTTAAACCAGCAGATACTTTAACCAATATAGGCATTGAGTACAGACAGCTAAATAACAGAGCACACAACATCCATGATTCGCATCAGCACTACCACAACCATTACCACCACAACCATTACCACAGGTAACGGTGCGGGCTGACGCGTACAGGAAACACAGAAAAAAGCCCGCACCTAACAGTGCGGGCTTTTTTTTCGACCAAAGATCAAGGGGTAGAACCATGCGAGTCTTGAAGTTCGGCGGTACATCAGTGGCAAATGCAGAACGTTTTCTGCGGGTTGCCGACATTCTGGAAAGCAACGCCAGGCAGGGGCAGGTAGCAACCGTGCTTTCTGCCCCGGCTAAAATCACCAACCACCTGGTGGCGATGATTGAAAAAACCATTGGTGGCCAGGATGCACTGACCAATATTTCCGACGCTGAACGTATTTTTACCGAATTACTTCAGGGGCTTGCTACCGCACAGCCGGGTTTCCCTCTGACGGAGTTGAAAGCCGCCGTTGAACTCGAATTTGCCCAAATCAAACACATCCTGCACGGCATCAGCCTGCTGGGGCAATGCCCGGACAGCGTCAACGCTGGCCTGATTTGCCGGGGTGAAAAGCTGTCTATCGCCATCATGGCTGGCCTGCTGAGCGCCCGAGGGCACAAGGTCACGGTAATTAACCCCGTTGAAAAACTGCTGGCCGTCGGCCACTACCTTGAATTGACCGTCGATATTGCTGAATCAACCCGTCGTATTGCCGCAAGCCAGATTCCTGCTGACCATATGGTGTTGATGGCAGGCTTCACGGCGGGCAACGAGAAGGGCGAGCTGGTGGTGTTGGGGCGTAATGGTTCTGACTACTCCGCAGCCGTACTGGCGGCCTGTTTGCGCGCTGACTGTTGTGAGATCTGGACTGATGTCGATGGGGTATATACCTGCGACCCGCGCCAGGTGCCTGATGCCCGCTTGCTGAAAAGCATGTCGTATCAGGAGGCTATGGAGCTTTCTTATTTCGGCGCTAAAGTTCTTCACCCTCGTACCATTGCCCCTATCGCTCAGTTCCAAATCCCTTGTCTTATCAAGAACACCGGCAACCCGCAGGCTCCGGGTACGCTAATCGGCGCAAGCCGTGATGAAGACGACCTGCCAGTAAAAGGCATTTCCAACCTCAACAACATGGCGATGTTTAATGTCTCCGGCCCTGGCATGAAGGGGATGGTCGGCATGGCGGCACGGGTGTTTGCAACTATGTCGCGCGCGGGTATCTCCGTGGTGCTGATAACCCAATCATCGTCGGAATACAGCATCAGCTTCTGCGTGCCGCAGAGCGACTGTGCGCGGGCGAAGAAAGCGATGGAAGATGAGTTTTATCTGGAGCTGAAAGAAGAGCTGCTGGAGCCGCTGTCTATCATGGAGCGGCTGGCTATTATCTCGGTCGTCGGCGACGGTATGCGTACCCTGCGCGGAATCTCCGCGAAGTTTTTTGCCGCGCTGGCGCGTGCCAATATCAATATCGTAGCTATCGCTCAGGGATCCTCCGAACGTTCTATTTCGGTGGTGGTGAGCAACGACGACGCGATGACCGGCGTTCGCGTTACGCATCAAATGCTATTTAACACCGACCAGGTGATTGAAGTGTTTGTGATTGGCGTCGGCGGCGTCGGTGGTGCATTGCTGGAGCAGGTGAAGCGCCAGCAAAATTGGTTGAAGAAAAAGCATATCGACCTGCGTATTTGTGGCGTGGCGAACTCGAAAGCGTTGTTAACCAACGTTCACGGGCTGAACCTGGAGAACTGGCAGGCTGAGCTGGCGGAGGCGAAAGAACCGTTTAACCTTGGCCGTCTGATTCGGTTAGTGAAAGAGTACCATCTGTTGAATCCAGTGATTGTGGATTGCACTTCCAGCCAGGCAGTTGCTGACCAGTATGCCGATTTTCTGCGTGAAGGTTTCCATGTGGTGACGCCGAATAAAAAGGCCAACACATCATCGATGGATTACTACCATCAG